>JAYVRW010000274.1:0-15619 GCA_043775925.1 Blastocatellia bacterium | reverse complement strand
TGGGAGCAAGTAAAAGCTGCATTCGAGGAGTTCGCTTCAGCGATAGGAGCAACATATAAGCAGGTTCTTAGTAAAGAAAAGAATCCTTGGGAAATAGTTTCGGGGAAAACCCCTGATGAGCTTGACCGTGCGTTAAGAACAACAGGTTGGAAGCCATTTAAATTTGATTATGACCCCGACCATTGGGGGGCAGTAGACTATTCAAAAAATTCTGACGGTCAATGGTATCATATTTCTGTAAGTTCCACGATTGTGGATGGTCATTCTAAGGAAATCACAATTCACTGGGAAGAGGCTAGACCAGGTACTAGGGGGCATTTCCGAAACTATGTGTGGAGCAAATGGCATAAGAAACCAATCTGGACAGGTCTCCCAGAATGTTAGCTTAGGGGGGAATCATGAGAGTCCAAACATCAATGGTATTACTTAAAACCAGGGGAACTCATTATTTGCAGGTAATTAGTATTTTATTTTGTCTATTAAGTTTTACTGGTTGTGAAACCCGAACTAAAATTCATATTCAAGGAGAACCTCTCCCCGAAATTTATCTTAGCGGTTCAGGAACTCTTGCCCAGTTATTCATAAATGGACCTTACTCTGAGAAAGAATTTAAACCAGGAGGGCACAATCAGGTACGTGAACTATGGCAATTAGATCCCAATCCTGAAACTCGAGGTATACCACTGGATAAATTGCCAAAGATTATTTATGGCAAAGTCCCTACTGGTTTTAAACAGGTATATCCTAAAAATAAAGCACCAGAAGTGTTAGAAGAAGGAAAATACTACAATATTATTACTCCTAGTTATGGGGCGGCAGATAATCCCACAACATTTATGATTAAGAGAGGGAAAGTAGTTGAGATTCCTTAATGCGAATCAGGAGTAAAAAAGCAGATAGTCTCCAGCAATCAGCGGTTGCAGGTGATTGAGCAGAATCTCAGTACGACGCTGTATGCCTGGGATGGTGGGAGCGTGATTACCGAATTCAACGGCGTCGGCAGCGGGGCAGTGACAGAACCGATGCCGGATATTTTTCCAGGTTTCGGTCTGGTACTTGTTGGGTTATGAATATTCTGAATCTTCCCGCGTGGCAAATCATTGAGATCGGCGAAAACGACCATGATTATTTAGTTACCGCCGAGCCGCTTTAGCAGAAAGATACCTGTCCACATTGCCAGTCCACCGGGGCTTATAAACATGGGATCAGAGAGCAGCTCTATAGGCACCTGCCGATGCCTGGCAAGTGCGTTGGGATCAAGACAGCGATGCAACGATTGCAATGCCGAACCTGTCCGGAAAGTTTTTCAGCCGAATCTTCCTGACCTTCATCCTGATTATCGGGCGACCAACAAGCTGGTAGCATACATCCAGAATCAATCACTCTCAGTAACTGGTAAATTTTTTCATTACCATCCCACCTGCAACCCAAATCGAAAAGTCCTTCCATCATTCAAGGTATTGGTAATCTGTCCAAAATTCTGATTCCCCAATTCAAATCCGGGTTCCGCAAATTGTGGGGTATTGAATAAATTAATTGACTCCGCGCGGAATGAAATTTTCAGGTCGTGATGAAATGACCAGGTACGCGAGAGTGAGGCGTTGACGTTATGAATCGGGCCTTTGCGGAAGACGCCGCGACCTAAATTTCCGCGTGATTCCGTTGGCTTGATCGTAGCGAAGGCGGAACGCGGCAGGAGCTTCGTTGACGTATCGGGGTTCGCAATCGTGCGTCCTAAAATTGAGGGATCAAGCAGGTTCGGGCGGTCATTGCCGTTGCCATCTACGTTGCCGAAGCCGGGGCCGTCGGAGCCGGTCACGACATCGAACGGAATTCCAGTTTTGATCAGCACTATCGTCGAAAAATTCCAACCTTTGAGACCTCGATTCAGCCAGCCAAATTCCTTTGGCGTCTGCACTGCATAATTCGCCCTCCATAAAAATGCGTGCGTTTGATCAAAGAGGCTCAGGCCTTTCATGTCTCGTTGCGTCTCGAATTCTGACTGGCTCCGAGCCTTGCGCGAATCATCGTCGTACGCGGTATTCAAATAATTCGACCCCAAGTCTATCGCTTTGCTGAACCAGTACGAGGCATCAGTCGAGAAGCCTTTCCAGCCGGAAAAAATGACTGAAGCGCGCCCCGCATCGAAGTATCCGCGTGATCCATTCACGATTTCACGAATGTCAGAATACGCCTGATTCGGGCGACGCAAATTCACAGTTTTCGTGATTTGATCAATGCCCTCGACCGGACGCGCACGATTGAGATACCACATCACTAAGAGCTTATGCGCACGGCTGCCAACGTAGCCAAGCTGCACTTTGATACGCTTGGATAAAATCTTTTCGGTGTTCGGTTCCCAGCTTACATTGTATTGATACGAATACGGCGTAGCGAGTTCGGGATCAAGCACGTAAAGGTTCGGTTGTGTCAATGAAATGGGGCCGGTTCCCAGTGGATTCACCAGGTTCGGCGAAGGAATCGTGACCTTGTTATTCCCCGGCGGCGTGAAGCGAATTTGCTGAAACGTGGGCGTAAAAATTTCTCCGAAGTGGACGGCAGCGGCGCTGCGCAGGACACCGAAAGATTTCGGTAAACGATAGGCAAAGCCAATATTCGGAGCGAAATTATTCATGTCGCTGCCATACGCGATTTTATTGAGCTGGTTGACTTCAAGCGGGCGCGTGACGGGTTGATAGCGCAGACCGTAAGTCAGCGTCAGATTTTTATTGACCTGCCATTGATCGCCCGCAAAAAATAACAAATCCCAATATCGAAAACCGCGATTCAGATTTGAGGTGATTGACACCAGATATTGCGTCGCCGTACCCATCCGCAAATTCGTAATGGCATCGCGCCCGAAATCATTGCTGAAGGAAAAAACGCCGCGATGCGCATCGGATTCGATCCCGTTAATTTGTTTGCGAATCAGATTGAATCCAAAGGAAGAAGAGTGATTACCAGCCAGCCTGCGCACCTGCCCGCTATACTTGATTTGGTTCTGAATACGATTGATCGGGATCGTTCCATTTGGTCCCAGTACGGTCAATCCCTGAATCAGGATAAATTGCCCAACAGCATTTTTATCCGCCGAAAGCACTGATTTCAACCGATCATAACTCACCGAAAAATTGCTGACCGTATTCGGATTCCACTGTCGCGTCCAACTGATTCGTGCGAGATGCGTTTTATTGTCAGTGTTTGGATTTTGTCCCGCAACGAATTGAAACGCGAGAATTTTTTGATTGGAAAATTGGTACTGCCAGATCAAATTATCCTCGCCGTGAATTTTTTGATCCAGTCGGATGTTCGCCTGTGTGTTGTCAATCGCCTGCGGTGAATTCGTGTTCAGAGCGCGAGCATTGATCTCAGTGCGATTGGGCAATTCTTTGGGATATGCCGCAAGAAAGCGCGCGATGATCGCGTATGCCGCTGGGTCAGTGGTTAATGGCGTTCGTTCGTTGGGACTAGGTACGAGAACGTTGCCGTTGACGCTCCCGCGAATGATGGTTTGCCCTCCCTCTATAAATAATTTTGCCTTGCGCCAGAGAGCAGAGCCGAAATTAAATCCGTACTCATTTTCGCGCGAAGGCTTGACCGATCCGACCTGAAAAAATGATCGCGCATTGAAAACGCTGTTGACGTGAGAGTAACGCAATTCACCATGCATTCCGGCTTTGATCGCCGCCGGAATCGTGACCGAACCTTTTGGGGCGTTGCCGAATTCTGAGCCGAAATAATTTTTATCTACCGCAAATTCACTGGTAATCGTTGCCGAAGTTCCGAGCCGCAAATTTGATTCTTTCAGCGAATTGTTATCAATCAAATTGAACTGCACATTTTCGTTGCGACGGCTTTCTCCGGAGGTGGCATCAGTTTTGCCGAGGACGTTGACATCGCTGCCTTTGGGCGCTTCTTTGTTTTCACTTTCAGCAGGTTTTTCTGCGGGCTTCGGTGGAACCGGTGTTTGCGCTACAACAGTAAAAAAGCACAGGAGCAAGCCGGCAAAAATTGCCAGACTGCGCCTGAAGAAATGTGATTGAAGTTGAGAAGACAATTTAAATATAACCTTTGTTCGATTAATAGTGACGTAGACAAACGAATCAAAAGTGTACAAGACGAGAAACGCAATTAGCAATAAGACCTCATGAAAAATCAAAAGCTTGTAAGCCAATAGTGGAGCAACCGGTACGCTCCAGGCCTTATGTGCGGTAATCGTAGATGCGGTAATCGTAGATGAAGACGCCGCCGAGAAAGCGATCCTCTGGGTAAAGTGTTCGAGCGTAGTTCCACGCTCTCTCACGCAGGCGAGCCGCCTGCGCTCCCCGGGCGGCGGGATTATTCTCCACTGGCGCAGGTTTTCTTTCGAGCAGGGGGTATGTACTATGCTGTCTGTAGTTTTTTCCCCGTACTGCTCGTTAAGTGGTGGTGGGGCTTTGCAATTCAAGCGTAACCAAAAAAATCATTGCATGTTCTACTTTCATCTAAGGCCAAGATGGGTTGTCACTATCTGGGCTAATGCCGCAGCTCTGCTGCTATGGCTGGGCGGCCTGACACCGACGAACGTCTGGGGGCAAACGCTCAGCACGCACAAAGTATTGGGGCGCTATCAGCAGCTGCTCTGGCAGGATCAACACGGCTTGCCGCAAAACGGCGTCCTGGCCATCCGACGTACGTACGACGGGTATTTGTGGTTGGGCACCATTGAGGGCGCAGCACGTTTCGATGGCGTGCGCTTTGTAGTCTTCGACAACAACAATACTCCTGAGATTAAGAATAATCAGATTCTCTCGTTGGCCGAAGACCGCGCAGGAAATCTCTGGTTAGGCGCGGTGGGTGGCGGGCTGACACGCTACACCGACGGGCGCTTTCGGCTGTACACGAAGCGCGATGGCCTTGCGAGTGACGCTGTGCGCTGCCTGCTGGCCGACCGCACGGGGAATCTCTGGATCGGTACGCGCGGCGGCGGGCTGAATCTATTACGCGACGAACGCTTCGCGGCCTACACGACGCGCGACGGGCTGCCGAGCGATCACGTTCTGACGCTGGCCGAAGACGGGAACGGTGTTCTCTGGATCGGCACCACGAAGGGGCTGGCACGGTTCGAGCAGGGGCGTATCATCGCGTACACCACGCGCGAGGGATTGCCAAACGAGCGGGTGAATGCGGTCTGTGTGGATCACGCAGGCAACGTGTTGGTCGGAACCGGAGGCGGACTCTGCCGGATGCAGCAAGGCCGCTGTGTGGCGGACGGTGCACCAGCTATCGGCTCCGTGACCGCGCTGTTTGAAGACCGACAGCACAACCTATGGATCGGGACGGGCGGCAATGGCTTGTTCCTGCGCCAGAATGGCCGCCTCACTCAATACAGGGTGCAGGACGGCTTGCCGAGCGAAATCGTGCTGGCACTGTATGAAGACCCGGATGGCGACCTCTGGGTTGGCACAGTGGATGGCGGTCTCGTACAATTGCGGCAAGGGCGCTTCGGCGTCTACACGATGGAGGACGGTTTGCCGCACAACTTCGTGGCATCTGTGTTTGAAGATTCACAAAGCAATCTCTGGCTGGGGACGAATGGTGGTTTGAGCCGTCTCAGAGATGGCGTCATCACCACCGTGCCATTCCCGCAGGGACGACCGGAAAGCGGTTCTATCGCTGAAGACCGCGCTGGCAATCTTTGGTTCAGCGGCAACGGTCAGTTGCACCAATATCGCAATGGTCAATTCACCCGCTGGACGGTGACGCAAGGGTTGCCACACGAACCCGTACGCGAATTGCTGGGCGACCGCGCGGGTAACCTCTGGCTCAGTACGCCCGGCCACGGATTGACGCAGTTGCGCGATGGCCGTTTCCGCAGCTTTGACACGCACGACGGCTTGGCCGACAACGAAGTCACCGCGTTGTATGAAAGCCGCGCGGGCACAATCTGGATTGGGCTAAACAACGGCGGCATCAGTCGTTTTGACACCGCCATGCAACGTTTCACCAGTTGGGCAGCCCAGGATGGATTGCCTGGTGATCAGGTGTGTGCGTTTTACGAAGACTGCGCGGGCAGTCTCTGGATTGCCACGAGTGGGGGCGGGCTGTATCGCTTCAAAGATGGCAGGTTCGCGGCCATCACGATGAAGCAGGGACTCTATGACAATCGCATGTTCCAAATCCTTTCCGACACCGAGGACGACAGCGGCGATTTATGGATGAGCAGCAATCGCGGCATCTTTCGCGTCAGCCTGCGCGAGTTGAATGAATGCGCCGAAGGCCGCCGTGCGTCGGTGACTTCGTTTGCGTATGGCGTAGCCGATGGCATGCTCAGCCGCGAATGCAACAGCGCCAGTCCGGCAGGCTGGAAAACGCGCGACGGACGACTTTGGTTTCCGACCGTCAAGGGCGTCGTGGCGATTGATCCCCGGCAACGCGACATTCAGCCTTCACTGGTCGCCATTGAGCGGGTCACGCTGGATCGCACGCTACTACCCGCCGGACAAACCGTGCAGATCAAACCCGGACAGGAGAATTTGGAGATCGAATACACAGGCATCAATTGGCGCCGCCCGCAACAGATTCGGTTCAAATACCAGCTCGTCGGCTTCAATCAGGACTGGGTAGAAACGGACATGCGGCGCACAGCGTATTTTTCGCACCTGCCGCCGGGCGAGTATACCTTTAAAGTGATCGCGGACAACGGCGAGGGCGTGTGGAATAAAGACGGCCAAAGTTTGCGCATTACGGTGCTGCCGCCGTTTTATCGTACCTGGTGGTTCCTGACCCTGACGGCGCTGGCTGTGAGTGGCGCCATTTTTACCGCGTTCAAATACCGCATCAGGCAACTGGAACAGCGGCAGGCTGCGCAACAAACCTTTGCCCGCCAGTTGATCGAATCGCAGGAAGCGGAGCGCAAACGCATCGCTGCTGAATTGCATGACGGGCTGGGGCAAAACCTGCTAGTCATCAAAAACCGTGCGCTGTTCGGATTGCTGCAACCGGACGATGCGCCACGCGCGGCTGAACAGTTGAATGATATTTCCACGACCGCTTCGCAAGCCATTGACGAAGTGCGCCAGATCGCCGCCAACCTGCATCCCTATCAACTTGACCGCCTGGGATTGACCAAAGCACTGAAGGCGATGGTGCGCAAAGTAGGCGAAGCCGCCCAGTTGGAAGTGGTTTGCTCCATTGATAATCTGGATGGTCGGTTGGAACCGACAGCAGAAATCAATTTGTATCGCATCGTTCAGGAATGCCTGAATAACATCGTCAAGCATGCCGCTGCGACTGAATCCAGCGTACAATTGCGCCGCTTGCCACAAAGCTTGCAGCTAACTATCCGCGACAATGGACGGGGGTTTATGCCCGCTGCCGTGCAATCCGGCAGCGAAGGCCAAAGCAGCTTCGGACTGAATGGATTATCCGAACGCTCACGCTTGCTGAACGGTACACTGAACATCGAATCTACGCCGGGAGCGGGCACCAAGGTCACCGTAAATATCCCGTTACCCAAAGTGGATGAGGAATCCTGAACTATGAACACTCCAATACGTTTGTTGATTGCGGACGACCACCCACTTTTGCGCACGGGGCTGCGTCAAGTGATTGAAACCGACCCCCACTTACAGATTATTGCTGAAGCGGCAGACGGCGCGGCGGCACTACAATTACTTGCCACACATCAGCCTGACGTAGCGGTATTGGATATTGAAATGCCGCAATTAACAGGATTTCAATTGTTGCGCGAATTGCGGGCGCGACGACTGACTACCGCGATTGTCTTTCTGACGATGTACCGTGACGAAGAAATATTCAATGAAGCACTTGATCTGGGCGCACAAGGTTACGTGCTCAAAGACAGTGCCACGACTGACATCATTGGGGCAATTCGCGCCGTAGCCAGTGGTCAGCCCTTCATCAGCCCTGTTATCTCCGCCTATTTATTCAATCGCGCTACGCGTACGACAACATTCAAGCAACACCTGCCGAGTCTCAACGATCTAACCGCCACCGAACGGCGCATCCTGAAATTCATCACAGAAAACAAAACCAGCAAAGAGATTGCGGCGGAATTGTTCATCAGCTATCGCACCGTCGAAAATCATCGCGCGAATATCTGCCAGAAACTTGACCTCAAAGGTAGCCATTCGCTGCTTAAATTCGCCTTCGACCACAAATCCGAACTCTAACCTCATACCACTTCCCTCTAAGTGGAAACACTTAGGAAAAATGAGTGGAAACACTTAGGCATTTTGTGAGGGTTCCTCTATACCCAAGTGCTGTCCCGCCGTGTAGTTTTCCTACTGTCAAGCAATCTCCACAAAGAGGAAGTTTTTTGTATGCCTAGTGTGCTGATCGTTGAAGATCATGCTCCGCTGCGCGCTACGCTGCGCTTGCTGCTGGCCGATGTCGCGGCACCGATTACCGAGTGTGATAACGGCACTACCGTCTGTGCAGCCTACGCGGCGCAGGAGCCTGATTGGGTGCTGATGGACATTGAATTACCGGGGCAGGATGGCATTACGGCGACGCGTGCGTTGCTCGCCCACGACCCCGCCGCACGTGTCGTGATCGTGACCAGCTACGACGATGCGGATATGCGTCAATCTGCCGCAGCGGCAGGCGCGTACGGTTACGTGCTGAAGAACAACTTGCTTGATCTGCGGCGACTGCTACAAGCATGAACTGAAACCAACGACCAACTATCGAAACTACCACTGGTAGTAAAAGGATCAAAATCATGCAACGAAGAAGCACTATCGCTTTCCTGGATCGCGGACAAGCGGCGCACCTGGTTTCGCAAAGCCTAATCATCAAACGCGACGCAACTAATTCGAACATCCGTTTTATTTTACAAGCACTGGCAGGCAAACGGCTTGCTTAAAGAATATTAGTTTGGCAATGCGCCCGCTCCAACTGAGATTTTCATTCGATTTGAATGGGACAATTTGGAACAAGCGCAGCAATTTGCCGAATTGAGCGAACTTGCACGAAGTAGTGCAAAAAGCCGGAGTCAGCGACCAGCCAAACATTTACTTTCTCGAAGCACTTGGAAAATTGTCCGCCTGACAAGCGCAGGCAACAATTGAAACGAGCGCAATCGGTTTTATTCTCAACCGAGTTTTATTCCGATTGCACTCAATTTTGGAAAACAAACTACCGACCAAAAAAGGAAAAAAAGATGAAAAATAACACTTCAATCAATATCGGTTTATCGCAAATCGGCATCGCCCTAAAGCCTTTAGCCGAAGCTCAAAACAGCTTCACCCAAATAGAGAAAATGATGAAAAATCTACGCAGTTGCTTATCCGGTCTGGCTGGCCTGTTGATTGTGTTGCAACTGGCATTGGTAGCACCAGTTGCGGCGCAAACCCAGAGACAAGTTGACAGCGAACGCTTGCATCGTGTGATGGATCCGTTGGCAAATACCGAAGAGTTTCGGCAGGAACTCACCAACTATTTTACGGAAATCGAAGAAGTGTCGCGCCTTTTCAATCAGATTCCAGTCGTGCGCGAAAGGTTAAATGAAAATAGTTTGAAGCCGCTTTCTATCATCGCTCAAGCCAGACTTTCCATCGCCACCGCCACACCGGAAGACCTGCGCCAGATGCGTGAAGTCTACGCGAAATTCCCCGGTTGGCGCGACATTCCTCAAAATATGAATGCGCTGATTAAACCGGCCTTGCGCCGACAGCTTGAAACCCGGCTGGCAGCCAAAGGCGGAGACATTCAACTGGAGGCTGTTACTCCCGACAACTGCGCGGATGGAATTAGCGCCGATGTCAGCAACACCGACATCTCGGCTGCCGAAGCTGCCGTCATCGCGGCGGAAGCGATACAGGATGCAATCCCGCCTGTTCTGAATATACCTGCGGTTGCCGCCACTGCGATTGTTAAGGGAATAGCACTGAGTTTGGTAACTTTAAAGGCTATCAAAGATGATTGCACTGGCCTTGATGCAGCGGCGGTCGGAAACATAGTCAACACCGCCAAGACGGAAATCATCAACAATGACAATACCAACAAAGACTCCATCCTCAGCTCGCTGAACACGAAAACGACGACCATCACAACGGCCATTACTGATTCGCAAACTGCCGTCATCAATAACGACAACTCGAATAAAACGATGTTGACGACGACAATTACCAACGCACAAACGTCAATCAACAACACTACGAACACAAGTTCGACAGCGATTACAACGGCGATTACCAATGCACAGACTACCATCGTCAACAATGACAACAGCAATAAAACGATGATTGTCAACAACGATAACGCCAACGCGACAACACTGAACACGAATTTGACGACCGCCAAAAACGCGATTATCACGAATGACAACACCAACACGACAAATATCGTCAACAATGATAATTCCAACAAGACGATGATTATCAACAACGCGACGGCGAATAAAACCGAGTTGCGCGATTTGCTGCTGCGAACGCAAATCGAAGCCGACCTGGCCCAAGCCGACAACGCAACTTACGTCGGGCTGTATGTTACGCCGACGGCAAATGGCGGATATCTCGACCTCGTTCGTGCGATTGTCGTTGACACTATCGCTAAACTCGCCGGATCAACCACCGCGCAGGCCAACTCGCTGTTGGCGCAGGCAGATACCTTCAAAACCGCCGGAAATTACAAATCGGCTTACCAGTATTACCGCAAAGCCTATAAATCCGCCGTGAACTAGCAATTAAAGGGACGACAATTTCTTGCCGTCCCTTTTTTTATCAGCGCAGACAACCGTTTTGGAACGTTAGCAAATAATTTTGAACAGCCTAATGGCTGGCGCTCTGGTCGTAAACCCCAGTAATCCGTCAACCCCAGGAAGTCTCAACCAACGAACATCAACCGAAAGAGGACAACATAATGAAACGAAGGATAACGATCATCCTGTTCACCTTGAGTCTGCTTCTCAGCCTCATCCTGTGGCAACAGCCTCACGTCATCATGGCTAAAGCGACGGCTCCGAGCTTTGCAGCGGCTATTCATTTCAAGGTCGGAGCGCACCCTCGCTCCGTGGCAGGCGGAGATTTCAATGGCGACGGCAAAGTGGATCTGGTCACTACCAATCAATTCTCAAACGATGTCTCGGTGCTGTGCGGTGATGGTGCGGGCGGCTTTGGCGCGGCTACACATCTTGAAGTCGGAAACGGCCCTTTTTCTGTAGCGGTAGGGGATTTCAATGCGGACGACAAACTTGATCTGGCCATTGCGAATTGGGGTTCTGACAATGTTTCAGTGCTGCTTGGGAATAGCGCGGGCAGCTTTGGCGCGGCGAATCATTTCGCGGTCGGGGCGGAACCGCAGTCGGTCGCCGTGGGCGATTTCAATGGCGATGGTCAGCTTGATCTAGCCACTGCCAATCGCAACTCCGACAATGTCTCGGTGTTGTTCGGGAACGGCGCGGGCAGCTTTGGCAAGGCCACGCATCTTGCTGTTGGAGCGAACCCTCTCTCGGTGGCAATCGGCGATTTCAATCGTGACGGCAAACTTGATCTGGCGGCTGCGAATATTGGCTCCGACAATGTTTCGGTGCGGCTCGGCGATGGCGCGGGTGGCTTTAGCGAGGCAGCCAATTTTGCGGTGGGCGCGAACCCTCTTGCGGTGTCGTTGGGCGATTTCAATGGCGACGGTAAACTTGATCTGGCTACTGCGAATACTGGCTTCGATAGTGTTTCGGTGTGGCTCGGTGATGGCGCGGGTGGCTTCGGTGCGGCCACCGATTTTGCCGTCGGTGATAGCCCTGAATCCGTGGCAGTGGGTGATTTCAATGCGGATGGCAAGCTTGATCTGGCCGTCGCAAATGCGGACTCCAACAATGTCTCGGTGTTGCTCAATAACTACACCACGGAAGCCCTCACCTGCCCCGCCGGGCAGTATGACGACGGCACAAGCTGTGTCAATGCGTCCCCCGGTTATTATGTGCCGACCGCAGGCGCGACCGCCCAAATTCCGTGTGCCGCAGGCACTTATCAACCCAACAGCGGAGCCACCAGTTGCACTCCTGCGGCGGCGGGCAATTATGTGGACACCACGACCGCCATCGCACAGACGGCTTGCGCGGTGGGTACCTATCAGCCCAACACCGGGGCCAGCAGTTGTCTGGCGGCCTCTCCCGGCAATTTCGTGAACGCTACACAAGGGATAGCCCAAACGGCTTGTGCGCCTGGCTCGTTCCAATCCAATTCGGGGGCGTCCAGTTGCAATCAGGCCACACCGGGGAACTTCGTGGCGGTGTCTGGTTCCGCAAATCAGACAGCCTGTGCCGCTGGCACTTATCAGCCCAACGGTGGAGCCACCAGTTGTCTAGCTGCGTCAGCGGGGAACTTTGTCGCGCTGACTGGAGCCAGTTCACAGATCGCGTGTCCGGTGGGGAAATATCAGCCCAACACTGGTGCTACCAGTTGCACGTCCGCTTCGGCGGGATATTTCGTTAATCTAACCGGGGCGCTCACACAAACAGCCTGCCCGGCGGGTTCTTACCAACCCAACCTGGGAGCCAGTAGTTGTACACTGGCTGCTCCGGGATTCTATGTCCCGTTGCCTGCCGCCCTTGCGCAGCTTGCCTGTCCTTCAGGAACCACCTCTCCTGCTGGAGCCATCGCCTGTTCAGCATTGCAATACAACTTCGTCGGCTTCTTCCAACCGGTGGAAAATCCATCCATCGTCAACCGAGTAACGGCGGGACAAGCGATTCCGATTAAATTTAGCCTGACCGGTTATCAAGGGCTGGACATCTTTGCCTCAGGGTATCCCACATCTCAAGCGGGCGCTTGCAGTAGTGGGAGCACCGCGCCGATTGAAGAAACCGTCACCGCAGGTGAGAGCAGTTTGAGTTACGACGCTGGCACAGATCGCTACATCTACGTTTGGAAGACCGAGAAAGCCTGGAAGGGAAGGTGTCGTAAGTTGATTGTGACGCTCAAGGACGGCAGCACCCACGAAGCGCTCTTCCAGTTTAAATAAAGCAATGTTGCGCAGGTTTGCAACCTGTAGCAGTTTGGGCGGCAAATGCTTCGCGGACAGCAACAGCGTCTGGTGACGAAAGATTCGCAGGTTATATGGTGATTGAAAATAAAAGCCGTAATAAAAAATCGTCAAACAGACTGTTAGTCGGACAGGCTAACAGCCTGTCCTGCGTTTTATGGTATTCATTTTTCAAAGACCATCAAACCTGCGCTACGACAATACGTGGTCAGGTTCAGGCTTCTGCAAAAGCCTGAACCTGACCACGGCGACTGTTCCCGCTTCCTTCGAATGTGCGTTCCGGGAACAGGCGGGGTGGAGAACCTCCGAACGCTTCTTCACCGCAGAGACTCAGAATTCGAGAAAAATTCTCTGCCAGCCTCTGCGGTGCACTTCTTGCTGTTATATCAGCCGCTCCAACAAATGATCGCCCACCCGCAACGCCTTCGCCATCATCGTCAACGCCGGATTGACCGCCGCACTCGAGCAGAAAAAGCTGCCATCTACGACATCCAAATTGTCTATGTCATGTGCTTTGCAATTGGCGTCGAGCGCAGAGGCTTTCGGATCATTGCCAAACCGAATCGTCCCGTTTTGGTGCGCGACTCCGGCTAGTGAAATCTTTTCACCGAAAAATAAATTGCGCGAGAAAAGCCCCTGATGACAGTCGTGTCCGTGTCCGTCGCAATTCGTTTGCTGTTTCAGCAGGTTTTGCAATTTGGCTGGTACATGTTGATGCGCTTCCACCTTATTTGGCGTGTACGACAACACAATATTGCCATTGCGATCCAGCGTGACGCGATTATTGGGATCAGGCAAATCTTCGGATGTCAGCCAAAAAACCAGCGAATGTTTCGCCATCAAATCCAGGGTAAAACCAGGCGCAATTGTGGCCAGCGCAGCGAGGCAAACATCTTGCGGAGGAGATCGCTCACCAGTAAGCAATCTCCTCCGCAACTCAAAACGCGAAACGAAAAAGGCTGATGAAAATCATTTACTTTCGGTTTTCCCAAACCACGAATCCCAATACATCTTGGCACCCATTTTGAGCAGCTTCCAGGTTTTTGACCATTGAATTTCGCCGCCTTCGCCGTAGATGATTTTTTTCAATAATTGGTCGCGCAAATATTTGCCTTCGCGCTTGAGCATGAATTCTTTGGCGAAAGGTTTAGCCACATCGAAAAAACTGAAATTCGGGTCCATGATGATGCCGATGCCTTCAAGCGTCATCAGGGCACGGATGATGTACGTGAAATTTGGCGGGAGGCGAAAAGGATATTTGTACATCACTTCTGCCATTTCGTAGGTCAATTCCTTGAAGCGGATTTCACCAAGCTTCAGGTTAAAATAATTCTTAAATAAATCAGCAATGACGGGACGCATGACTTCGACATCTACATCGTGAGGTAAGAAATCAAGGTTGATTAAATCCTGGACTAAACCATTCACGTCTTTTTCTACGAGGTGAAAAAACGCATCAATCATCTTCGTTTGCAGCTCATTCGGAATGCGTCCGACCATCCCGAAATCGAAGAACGCCAATCGCCCATCGGGCATCACGCGAATATTCCCGGGATGTGGATCGGCGTGAAAAAAACCATCCTCAAGCAATTGCTTCAGATAGGTTTTTGACATTAGTTTGATAATTTCCTGCGGAGCAATTCCACGCGCCTGCAATTCGTCCAATTCCAAAACTTTGGTGCCGTGAATAAATTCCATGGTCAGCACCCGTGAAGACGAATGCGACCAGTAAATTTGCGGCACATGAATGAATTTCCAGTTGACGAAATTCTGCCGAAAGACTTCAGAGTTTTGTGCTTCCTGACAATAATCCAGCTCTTCAAAAATGACCGCTGCAAACTCTCCAATCGTGCCTTTCCAATCAATACCGCGCGTCAGATTCGGGTAGCGATTCATGAAGTCGGCAATGCGTCGCAGCACGGCTAAATCAAGATTGACGGTTCCAGCCAGATTGGGACGTTGCACTTTGATGGCGACTTCGGCGCCGGAGTGCAAACGCGCCTGATAGACCTGTCCGAGCGAAGCCGCCGCAATTGGTTCTGGCTCAATCGAAGCAAATAATTTATCAATGGAGTAGCCTAATTCGTGTTCGATAATTTTCATCGCTTCTTCGTTGGGGAAGCGCGGCACGTTGTCTTGTAATTTACTCAGCTCCTTGATGTAGGCGAGCGGGAGCAGGTCAGCACGGGTGGCGACTGCCTGACCGATTTTGATAAATGTCGGGCCAAGTTTGAGCAGGCGTTCATGGAGCCATTCGGCTTGCCATTGCAAATGTTTTTCTTCGGATTCGTTCTTTTTTCCAATGAACCAGCCGCGATGATAGGCGTACAGAAAAATGTGATAGAGCGCAAAGACCCAGACAATTTGGGTTGCCCGCCAACGTTCGCGCCAACCGCCAATGGTTAGGTTTGGATCGTACTGCGCCGGAGGTTCGGGCGGCGTATAACGAGACAGCGCGTTTGTTTCCGGTGATTCTGAAGGAGTCGAGGCAATCGGAACCAGATCAATCACCTGATTATTTTTGGATGATGGCAGCTCCGCGATTTCGTACCTTGCAATAGACATATTCAAGCACCTCGAAAAATATTGATTTCCTTGCAGAAGCCCGCACGCAGTAAGGGCGTGAATCCTG
>JAYVRW010000273.1:0-4308 GCA_043775925.1 Blastocatellia bacterium | reverse complement strand
AAACCATGTTGGAGCGTCAGCAATACCCTGATTTGCGTGAATATCCCGGTGGCCCTCCGAAGCGTCCGTATGATGTCATCGCGCATACGTTGCCGTTGCTGATGAACATCGAAGCCGTCGCCATCAAAGAACCATTCACTGTCAACGCCAAGCGCGAACCCTTGTCTTTAGTGCTGCAATCGCGTGTCCGGGCAAATTCTGGCGTGAAGTTAGGCGTCTATCAAAATTATTTCCCCTCAATGGACGAAGGCTGGACGCGCTGGATGTTCGATCAATACAAATTCCCCTACGCTCGCTTGAAGCAGGAAGAAATTCGTACTGGATTTTTGAAGTCAAAATTCGATGCGATTATTTTGCCTGACCAGTCAGCACGAGCCATCGCCGAAGGCATCCCCGCCAAATCAGCGGCGAGCGATGACGAAGAAACAGGCGGAACCTATCCAACCGAACTCACGGGAGGACTTGGCGAGGTTGGCATCAAAGCCTTACGCGCTTTTGTCGAAGAAGGCGGGACGTTGATTACGTTCAATAACGCCTCCAATTTTGCGATTGAAAAATTCAACTTGCCCGTGCGCAATGTCGTCAAAGGAATTTCGCCCAAACAATTTTACTGCCCCGGTTCAATCCTGCGCACAGAGCTGGATGCGAGCAGTAATTTAACTTTCGGAATGGACAAAGAATCCATCGCGTGGTTTGAGCAAAGCCCCGCGTTTGAAGTGTTGGATGAGAAGTCCGTGCGTGTCATTGCGAAGTATCCGGGCGGTACCAATCCGATGATTAGCGGCTGGATTTTAGGTGATGAATTAGTGCGCGGAAAAGCCGCGATGGTCGAAGTAAAACTCGGCAAAGGTCGCGTGATTATGTTTGGCTTTAGACCTCAATATCGCGGTCAAAGTCTGGCGACATATCCATTAATTTTTAATTCGATTTTGACGAGTAAGGCGGAGTAGTGGTTTTTGTTTGATCAAGTAGAAATGATATAAGGCAACTTTTGATTATAATCGAAATCTTTCCATGCGAGGTGGATTCTGTTCGAGGTCGCTTTCAACTTTTTTCATTTCTATTACAAAATGTCTGAACAGTGTCCAATAATGGCTTTCACGGTTTATGTTTTCCCAAAAGTGCTTGCTGTCCCAACAACGAAGAGCATAGTAGGCAAACATGTAATGTGCGACTTCTTTTTTGAGCAAACCGGAATTTACAGCAAGAGCAATATCCTCATAGAAACCAATCAGGTCTTGTTTTTTCTCGAATGGCAACTCAGTTAACGATGGAGCATCCTCTTCCAATAATTCAAAGAGGTCTGTAAACCGCCCCTCTTTTTTGAATTCTTCCCGAAGCAAGGTGTAGTGTTCAGCGCGTTTCTGTGCATTCTGTTTTGTATATTCAAATACAGCTTTGATTAGCGTAAGCAGAGCAACGCCTGTTCCTATGATTAATGCAACATCTTTCACTTGGGTAAGGGACATCACTGTTACCTAATATTTTTTAATTTCCTGACAACTACTTTTCTAACCCCGCCGTCACCCATCCAAAATGTTGTTTCGCGTGGTCTCCGTTGATAGCGATGATGCCGCCGATAGTCGCGTCGCCCCACGGCGCTCCGGGGACTTTTTCTTCCAATTGCGCATCGCTTACTTCAGCCAATAATGACAATGTCGAAGAACGGATTTGTTGTCCGAGCGCTACGATTTCATTAAAAGTTTTGGCGTGATGCTGGTTGACCCAATCGTCATTCAGCTTGTGGACTTTCGCCATAATTTCTTCGCGTGACGGAGCCGTGCCATCAGTGTTTTTCATAATGCTGATCGGATTCGGATCGCCGGCGAGATACTTTTTGATGATGGTATTGAAGACCGCTTCGATACCTGCGAGATGCGCCAGATGATCTTTCGCGCTCCACAAAAAATCTGGATTGTGACGGCTGATCGTAATGCCTCGCGTCAGGTCTTCGGCGGGATACGCCGCCCACGTTTCCAGCGTCCAGGCACGGTCTTGGTTGAGTTTGATTTCGATTTCTGTACGGTTCATAAGAATAGGTATTTCCGAGAAAATTTTTTACGATTTCACCCGACGCCTGGTAGTTGGAATTGGTTTGTGCGCATCAGCATACAATCGAAGGACTGCATTTATTTTGCTTTGGTAGCCTTTTCCTTGCTGCTTGAACCACTGCAAAACATCGGGATCAATTCGAATCGTAATCGTAGTTTTGGTTTCCGGCATCTGTAGTTTTGCGTTCTTAAAGAAAGATTTGTCTAATGGCGGAATATCAGAGGTATTAATTTCTTTATCTGTCAATGAATCAAGTAATGCCAAATTCGTCTTCGAGCGTTTGTTCATAGTATTTCCGTTCGTATTTTAGAGCTTTTCTGACTGAAATAATACGAGTTGTGCCTGGGCGAGGTTGGGTGAAAACAATGACGACAACACGACCACGAAAATCTCCCAAACCAATCCACCGCTCTTCGCCATAGTCTTCACGAGTGTCAGCATTGACCACCATTGGTCTCGTGAAAATTTCCCAGGCATCAGAAAAATCAAAACGATGATTATTGATGTTTGCCTGATTCTTGTCCTCATCCCACTCGTAGTTCACAAACTTACTGTAAATATAAAATGTAAATACGTCAAGCGGTAAACCTATAACGCATCAGAGCCTTGATTCTAAAAATAAATGTGACTGAATTGAATTAATTTCTCAGCAGCAAATCTTTCATCGTCGCCCGCGCAGGCAAGCGAAAAAGTTGAATCAGCATATACACTGCCATCGCAATATTGCCCAAACTCATAATCAGCACAAACCACAAAATTCGCGCCCACCATTTTGTTTCTTTGTATGCGACCCACACGTAAAACGTGATGAAGCCGCAATAGGCATCCCACAAAGTAGCGATGACCCAAGGTTCATTTAAAATCCGTCCGGCGTTGAAAATATTTTCGTACAGGCTGGCTTTGATCGTGACGATTAACATTCCGATCAGAATGACGATGAAGAGTAGTTTTAGAAACGTGATGGATCTCATGCTTTCGGGAACCACGGCAAAAACGCATTGGTGCGGCGCACGTATTCAGTATATTGCGGCTTCGTCTTCACCAACGTTTTTTCCAATAACGCCACGCCGGAAATTTTCATCAGCAATGTCGTCATCACAATTGGACTAATAACCGTCCACCATCCGTGCGGCAGCGCAAATAAAAATATTCCCCACCACAATAGCGCATCACCAAAATAATTCGGATGCCGTGTGTACTTCCACAGACCGCGATCCATCACCTTTCCTTTATTATTCGGATCAGATTTGAAGCTTGCCAGTTCCCAGTCTCCGGCGGCTTCAAACGTGATTCCAATAGCCCAGAGTAACGTGCCGATAATATCGAAGATGGTGAATTTATCTGGCAGCAACGATGACGAAGCAAACTGAATCGGCAATGAAACCAGCCAGATCAGCACACCTTGCAAGATAAAAACTACAAATAAACTAACCAATGGAAAATTCTTGCCGACACGTTGGCGGAGCGATTGATAACGATAATCTTCGCCTTGGCCGTGATTGCGCCAAAACAAATAAATTGAAAGCCTCAATCCCCAAATTGTCATCAGTGTTGTGACTAAGGTTTTGCGAGATTCAAATCCAACTGTATTGAAATAACAAATCCAGGCGACGACGACGAAGCCGAGTCCCCAGAAAATATCTACGATGCTGGCGTTTTTTAAGGCTAAGCTTACGAGCCAAAGCAAAAACACCAGTGCCATGAGAATTGAAAAAGATAGTAGTAGTGGCATATTTTTGTATTGCAGCAGAAAGAATTCACCTCAACGTCACAGAAGTTTCATGAAATGCTTACGCAACCTTGGTTCGAGTTTTTATGTATGCGATGGAATCTTTGATGAGTGCCCGCAAAATTTTCAAATCTACATCGGCGAGTTTTTTGATATACAAACAGCCTTTGCCGGAGTTATATTTGCCGAGCTGAGCTAAAAGCTCCTCAGATTTTTCATGACCTCTGCAACCATATAATACCAATGCATCTTTGCGTGAGGCAAAGCCTACCAAACAGGTATCGCCTTCGTGTCCGCTGGCATATTTGTAGTGATAAGAACCCACGCCGACAATGCTTGATCCCCACATTTTCGGCTCCGCCTTAACGGCTTTTTTCATTAACTCCAAAACCGTAAAGCAATCGGCGCGACGCGTTTCATCGGCAATGGAATTCAGAAAATCTTCGACGCTGACATTCGTTGGCTTAGTTTTTATTTCTGCCATATTTCCTCCATTTGTGGTGTTAATAATTATCCGATTGGATATT
>JAYVRW010000272.1:0-15640 GCA_043775925.1 Blastocatellia bacterium | reverse complement strand
AAAGATTTCAACTTTTACAACGACGCCCTTGAAGTCTGCGCCGGACTCTGGAATTTCTAGCTGGCGACCTGATTTTATTTATCGCAACAGGTCTAATAATAATCTCCTCGTTTTTTATTTATTTATCCGGGTGGAAGCTACTGAAGCACAAACTATCTCAAGTAAGCACTGATTGGTTATTACGTACCTCCTTCTTTAGCGAATTAGTTTGCAAGTTGCCTGTCTTTTTTTGATTGTTCATAAGTAGGGTTCCCAGGTTCTCCAAAACCAGGATTCTTTTCTATCTCATCAATTATTTTCACTGTCATTCTTCGATACGACTCATCCTCAATAGTTGAGGCAATTTTTTTCAACTTACTAATTAAAACAGTTTCATTTCGTAGGCTTTTGTGAAACAAATGAATTGCTTCAAGTGATGCAATTACTCTCCAGTGTTGGCTCGCGTATGCTTCAGGCTTCTCTAATTCCTGCATCAAGAAGGGAACGTATTTTTCTCCCTGACTTTCAAGATAATGAAGGTAGTAATTGTCTGGCGGCTCAATACGGCTCCCAGCAAGAGCTATTTGGATTTGCTCCTCCCCCTCTATTAACCTGAACTTTGACAGCCGCTGATCAACAGGAACAGAAACGTCATAATAATAGTTATAATTTTCAGGGACTGGAACACCGCAGCCTAGCATCAATAGAATTAAAAGAAGGTATAGGTGCGATAAAATTTTACGGGCAAGGGTTTGATCCATATTTAGCAACAATTTGTTTGTACATGGAGTTTTCTTTATCAATAGCATCTTTTTCAGTTTGTAAATCATCATGAATTGATTCTCCTAGTTCCAAAAGTCCCTTGTTCGCGGTCACACCTGCACTAGGGGATCCAGACGGTACGACAGGGGTACTAACAAAGTTTTTAGAAAGAGCCTTCGCGTAAGCAGGTACTCCTTCTTTTATAACGTACTTATATAAAAACCCCCCTAATCCTTCTTTTTCATATTGCTCAGCGTGCACTATCTCATGCCCGATTGCAGCAATTCCAGCGGCAGTGCGCTCGTTATATTTCCCCTTTTTAAAGTTTACACGATTCCCAAATGTAATAGCATCCATCCCAGATGGAACAAATGATCCCTCATGGATACTCATGTTTTGTATTCTTGCTGGGGTAAAAAACATTGCTAGTATTGCAGCGGCACACGGAGAAATATTTGTTCCACCATTTGAATTCTTTCTGACAGGTTGAACCTGAGGCGGTCCAGATTTCTTTTGATCGACTGGCTTATCCTCCTCCCATACCCAATATTGTTCCCATTTACATGTTTGTACTATTCGCCCACTCTCAGTATAACCTACGCAAACATTGCCAGAAATTAGCTTCCACGCTAAGCCAAGTGGATCAACTGCATTGACAGGATCATTTTGCACATAATGATAACGATTCAAGCTCTGAGGGTCACGTAAACGCACGCTACCGTTATACGGATCAGGACTATTCCAACGTCCTGATTTCGTTTCGGCTTTCCTGAATAAAGTATGGTCTAACCCAGTCTCGCGCTCCATTCCTGCAAATTTCGAGCGAGTCGGATCACTTGCGCCATAACCTTGCGCCGCCGTTCGCATTCCCATTGTAGCTGAAAGTTCTTCGCCAAAGGGTAAGTAGTCGTGCCTCGTCGTCACAGTGCCTGCTGCGTTCATCACAACGCGATTCGATCCAAGATGATCACTCATCAGGTAACGGACAGTGGAGCTTTCCACTGTCGCTAGGTTGCCGATGTATTCACGGATCGGCGTTGCGCCATTATACTCCGCGATTAACTGTCCGCTGGCGTTGTAGACAAAAGTGGTCGTAACGCCACCTTCGGTCGAACAGACCCGTTGCCCTGCCGCGTCGTAAACCGCAGTCGAAGCTCCTCCATTGGTCGAGATGACGCGATTATTGGCATCGTAGCTATAACTCACATTTGCCTTGAATTTATTGTCATTCGTAATGTTGCCGCCGTTGTCATACGTGACATTTGCGGCGAAGCGGTTCGTGGTCAGACTGACATCGCCGCTCGCCACGCCAACATAGCCGACTCCGGTATTCGGATTTTGCACTACTGATTGATACCGATTGCCATAACGGTCATAACCGTAATGCGTCCGCCAACTCACCAGATTGTTGTCGCCGCGATATTCTCCCGCAACGCAGAGCCTACCCAGCGCGTCATAGCTATGACGCTGTTCCCATTGCTTCGCGCCACCAATGAAGCCTTCGATTTTGGCGATTTGTCCGTTGTTTTTCGTCGCATCCAGCGTCGTGTTGGTCGCATCGTACTGTCCATAGGAATAATCGTACCGCTGTAGCTCAGTTCCGCTCTTCACCAAATTTATCTGGCTGAGTTGCAACCGATCATTGAACGCCATCGTGTGAATGGCTCCGTTACCGAGCGTTTCACTGTTCACAGCTCCGTGTGGTGTATACGTCATCGCCGACAGGTAGGTGTTACTGGCATCGTTCACACTGGTTAAGCCATAACCTGTCTGAAAATTGTAATTCACCATTCGCGTAGAAGGGTATTTTTCAGACGTTAATTGTCCTGCCAGATTATAGCCATAATTCATTTCATAGGTATTTGCACCGACGATCTGATTATGCTTTTTCACTTGTCCCATGAGATCATAATCATACTGAATTTTCGTGGCTGGCGCAGCCCCAAGCGCAGCGGTGCGCACTTCGGTGAGCCTGCCGTAATTTAAATAACCTGCCTCTGGTTCATCATAGACATACGTGACAGCGGGCGTAGCGACAGTGGGGCTACCGCCGGAATACGTGATACCAGAAATACGATTCAAGGCGTCATAGCTGAACGATGTTGTGGTGCCTCGCGCATCTAGTGTTGAGGTAATTTTACCTTGCAGATCGTAGGCAATCTTCTTTGTCCACAAACCGTTAGTTGTCAACGCGTCGGCTTGGCTAATGGTTGCTACCTGCTCCACCTGCCGTTCGTGCGTCAACCGCGATAATCCGTCGTATTTGAAATAGCGCGTCTGCGTTCCGCCTGCATTCAAATTCACCGCCTGATTGGAAGAAATCAAATTGTCCAAAATATCATATTGATAGGTAGTTCGCTGCGTTAAGGCAAGTGTCCCAATGGTTCCATTCCCTATCGGATCAGGTTCCTGCATTTCGCTTAATCGTCCCAGCGCGTCGGTAAGGCTGCGTCGTTGCTTACCGGACTGATCGGTCACGGTTTGGATGGTACTATTACCACCATCGCCATCGTAACTGATTTGCACCTGCGAGTTATCAATGGCAGTCGCATTCGTGACTCGACCCAAATCGTCATAGGAAGTATATGACCACGTTTGCGGAATCGCGCTAAGCCTGCCATTTACGCCGTAATAGGGATTATTGCGGCGATAAGGTCGTCCAGTGTAATCATATTCCGTATCACTCATGGCATAACGATAAGTGCCGCTAAAATAATAATGCCCCATGCCTCGGGTCGCCTGCCCGATCCCATTGTAGTATTGATAGTTTGTTGAATAGGTACTGGCAGTATCGTAGACCTGCGTTGCCACATAACTGTTCATGTGCGCGGCATCAGGAGCCGCATATAAATTATCGTAGTAATAATTTACTGACTTGCCGCCATCAGGGCGAACAGATTGATAAGATCGTAATGAGTTGGCGTAATAATCGTAGGTCGTCAATTGATTATTTTCATCGCGGGTTTCACGCACTAATCCGGTATTGAAATCATAGACTGCGCTGGTGACTAATTGTCCGCCTGTTCCCCGCGACACTTGGGTGGGAAAGGTAAATTCATTGGCTTTCACGTACGTGTAGGTTTTCAGGTTACAGCAATTCGCCGTTTCTGTGATTAAATTTCCGGCAATATCGTAGGTATAATTTGTTTCATTATTTTCCAACGATGCCGCTTCCGTCGCCGCTGGTTTTGCCCAGCGTTTTACCTTGGTAACATTACCGCGATAAGCGGTTGATGGATCATAAGGGCTGCTGTAAACAGCTATCTGATCGCACGATCCATTACAATTATACGGGTCCCATTGATAACAACTTAAATCGTTACAATCCGGGTCGTTCGGGTCGTTAACATATCCCCAAAATTCAGGACAGGCATTAGGATCGTATGCTACCTGATAATTATAAATATTGGTGCAGTTATAGGCATTGCTACGTGCCAGAAGGTTTGCTCCTGAAACTCCGGTATTCGAATTATCGTAGACAAAATCAACGCGGGACGCGATTCCCCCACTGGCATTTTTCACTACGACAGATTTTGGGAGTCGAAGCAGTCTTCGACTAATCCACCCTGAACCATTTTCATAAGCCGTTTCTGTCCGGCGTACCTCATTCCCGTCATAGTCCTTCTCAACGGATAAGGTAATATTATTAAAACTGTCGTAGGTGTATTCAGTAATTTTAGATTTCGATTGCCCACTGCCAATGCTGATGGTTGACGTGACCTTGCTGACACGAAAATTTCGCCAGATCATCCCCGGGTCATATTCCTGCACAGATTTAGACAAAATTGTTCCGCCGCTATTTTTGATAACAGTCTCACCGATCAGTCCGGCAAATGATCCGGTCAGGATACGCTTTGATTCAGTCACAACACCGTTAAAATCAGTCGAAGAAGTTGTCCCAGCGGAAGGATTCGAAGAGAAATAGGTGGGCACTGCATACCCCAGCGTATTCCCTGCCCAATCATCCGTGCGTTGCGTGAATTGCGGTATGTCATTAAGATTACTGGCTACCAATGGATAATCGTAGGTAGTAGTTGCAGCTATCTGCCCTTCATTGCTAATAGTGTCGGGAGTGCCTGGCGTCGCCCATATATCCGATTGCACCATCGCCCGAAGTTGCTTCATTCGATAAATCATGCCGTAACTGGAATATTCGTATTTCCATCCGGCTTTGGTTCCAGGCAAAAAGACATACTTCAACATTCTTTTTGTGCCTGGCACACTGCTGCCAGAACCAGGATTTTGAAAGCTGGCGTTAATGGCTAAATCCTGATAATAAAATCTTGCCACTTGCAAATCATCTCCACCTGCATAACCGGGAACAGTGATGGAAATCAAATCTCCGGCGGAGTAATGAAACACCACATATCGCCCTAACGAATCTTCAATCGAAGCTATTTTTGGCCCTGTATTTCCTACATAGTTGATCTTGATATAATTGCCGCTTCGATCCATAATTTTGACTGGATAAGCATCATAAAACTTATCATTGTTGAATGTGCTAGTTAAGACACCCGCACCATACTCAACTTTTGTACCATCAGAGGTGATGACCGTACCGAGATATGAAGGCTGGTGATACCAATTGGGCGTTTGGTCAACAAACCTTGTAAACGTTCCATCTTTTGTAACGTGTGTCCCAAAAGCCTCCCATTCCAATTCACGGTGAGTTCCATCACCATCCTGCAAATCTAACGGTGAAAGTATTCCATAAACGTTGTTGGCAGTAGACCCTTCAACGACTGAAACTTTTCCGTACCCTAGTCTAAATCCTGGGGCAACCCAGCTTTCGTTATCGAAGAGGTAAGCTGAGGTGGCAGATTTTTTCTAAACCGAACTATTGTAATTTAACCCAACGCCAACGCCTGGACCGCGACCTTGCAAATTAACCAGCGGAACCGAGAAATTAAAATTCGCACTGCCCGGACGTTCTGTTCCTCCGGTCGCGGCGGCTGGTGTGGCGGCTCCATTTTCTGTTCTCAAAGCAGGTCTTCCCGTGTCATAAATTCTAGTTGTTTGGTAACTGGGCGGAGGTCCGTATTGAAAAGCAGCAAGGCTCTTGGTCTTTATTAGCAAGGAAGAATTTGGGGCAAAACGTGTTGCTACTTTTTCTTTGGCATTCCACTGCGAGTTTTTTTCAGCGCGTCCGCTACCTCCATTATTCAAACCTATTTTTGGCGGTGGCGCGTCTTGCTTAACTTTTAACTGCGGGATCACAGTGACGGCAATCGCGTAAGTTTGCGCTCCGGCTTTGGCAGTAATCGTAGCTATTCCTGGATTGCCAGCAATAATAAAACCGTCTTTGGTAACAATCGCAACCTTGGTGTTACTTGATTCAGCATCTACTTTTAACCCATGAACCGCATTCCCTTTTTTATCTGTCGGAATAAAAGGAAGACTAATTTTTTGACGTGAATACATCTCTAATTTATCAGGTATTTCCGTTTTCAGTGTAGTGACTTTCGCGCTTAACAATTCCTTGGAATCCCGATCTTTATACTTTTCAATCACAGGTTCCGGCTGTTCCAACGGATCAAGCAAGTCAGCATTCCCTTTTACCGCAGCTTTAATTTGAGCTGCGAAAACATTAAAGCCAATGATATTTTGCGTCGAAAAAGTATCAGCCCACACCGTCTGCGGAAATGCCAATGACAGCATCAACGCCATGGATAATATTTGGCGTGTGTAGCGCTGCCAATTAACACGACAAGAAAAAGTTGAGAAAACACGTGATGAACGAAACATGGGTTGTTACTCCAAAGTTGAAAATTGGCAGACTTCGCCACTGACATTTGGTCTGATAATGTCGAGCGAAAATTTCTTTGCTGGCAAAAAGTTATAGCACGGAAATTGCTGGGGGGGTAAAATGGGAGGGGCAGCTTCAGTAACCAAGTACTGATAAATCAGGGCACGAGTTTTCGCGTTCAATATGCAAATTCATACAAAGCCTATCTCTCAGACTTACCACTTACAAAAAACACCAGCAATTTTTCACTAAGATGCTTGTCTCAAAAACACAATGGCTCCAACAAAAGGCAGAAAGTTTTTTTGCTGACAACTTGAGACGCGCAGACCATAACACATCACATTCGATGACTGTCAAGGGCTTGAGAGGAAAATAATATAGTGACTATGCAATTATTTCATTTCTGGAAACGGATGGTATGCAGACGCCTGCAAAAAATTCTGAGAGTTGTCCTGGCAAAGTTATTAGACCTTAGACATTAAAGGAAATAAAATGCTGCCGGAAAATCAGTCAGATCAGTGGTTGGCATTGGATGACGAAAGGTCACGCGGCAAAACCGTTTCCTGCGGGGTCAAAAATAAATTGTAGCCGCTCCCACGCGACAGGAATTTCAACTGCGCATCTGTTTGTCCCTGATTGAGTTCAAAGGTCGGGGAGGTTTGGCGATGGATGATTTCACCTGTGAAATTTTGGGCTTCTTTGAAGTCGGAATTTCTTTCCTGAGAGGCAATTTCTCCAGTTCGCAAAAACTTGAGCCGGATGAATCATAACAATTCATCCGGCTCTCATTACTTACAACTACCTGTGACTGATTAATTCTGCGCTTGTGATTGAGTCGTACTCAAGCTGTTAATAAAAGCCTCAATCTTCGCTTTATCAATCCAAATCTTGCCGCCTGTCTCATATTTTTTACGGGCGTCTTTGATATACGAATCGTACATCATCCCCGCTTTTTCTGAGATGAGACGTTGCTTCACCGTTGTTTTTTGATCGGCTAGTTTCGCCATATCCGGGTCAGTGCGCTTGGTAGCGGCAAAAATCAGATAAGTTCCCGCTCCGGTTTTAATGGGAGCTTTTGAGACTTCGCCCTGCTTCAAGGCCAGGACAGCAGTTTTCACCTGTTGACCGGTTTGAAGATTGGGGAAGGGCAAGCTGGTCAAATTATTTACGTCCGTTTTGACTTCAAATCCAGCTTTGGCAGCGAGGGCTTTGAATTCATCTGCGGTCTTGGCAGCATTGACGATTTCAGCCGCTTTTTGTTGGGCGGCGTTGGCTTCTTTTTCGCGGGTCAGCTTCGTCACGATTTGATTTTTGGCCTGCTCAAAATTTAACTGAGCGCCGTTGCCTTCAATTACATCCGTCAGACGCGGAATCGCAAAGCCATTCGGAATCCCGATTTTATCGGCGATTTCGCCTTTTTTCAGGTCTTTGACGTGATCTTCAAACGTTGGATTACTGCCGATGTCCGGCAACGTATCGCCTTTCTTGAAGTACGGCGTGGCGCGAATTAAATCTTCCGGTTTGACTTTCATCTCAGCGGCAATCGTCTCAGCCGTTTTGCGAAGGTCTTTGTTTTCCGTGAACAATTCGTAAGCGTGGTTGGCAATTTCATTCGCCTTGGCGTAAGCGCCGCGATTTTTTGCACCGGCTACTAGCGTCGGCTTCATTTCGGCGAACGGAATGTCACGCACTTCCGTGATTTTCATCACATACCAACTATTGCCATCACGGAAAGGCCCGTCAACGGTGCCAGCTCCCTGACCAATCGCACGTTGATGCCAATCGTTTTTCTTGTTCGCGTCTTTTTTAATGAACCCGATGTCACCACCATTCGCTGCTGAAGGGTCTTGAGAATTACCTTTGGCAACGGCGGCAAAATCTTCCGCCTTTTTATTTTCACCATCCCGGACGCTATTATTTAGTAGATTAATTTTTTCGCGGACAGTCTTTTCATCTTCAGGCGAAGGTGAAGGAACATTTAACTTGATAATGCTGACGCGAGGTTCCTGCTGCTTATTCTTTTCGTATTCTGCTTTCAGCAATTCATCCGTCACATTCACGCTAACTTTGTCAGTGGGAATAAATAAGTATTCAACTTTACGAACTGAATCTGTCGCTTTGAATTCTTCTTTGTGACCATCAAAATATGTTTGTAGCTCAGCTTCGGTCGGTTTCGGAATATCTTTGATTTTATCTTTCTCAATAGTCGCGTAGGCAAGCTCAAGCTTGGTGTTATCGGCCTTATAAGCTTCTTCAATTTCCTTGTCTGAAGCCTGTGCGCCAGCCGTCAGGAAAGTCCGCATTTTCGATGAGGCGAAGCTGTGACGAATCCCATTTTCGTACTCTTCAGCATTTTCCCCACGCAGACGAAGTGAACGAAGATACTCTTCCTTACCCACAAACTGCCCCGTATCAGGATCAGTAAAGGCTCTTGTAATGGCCTCGCTAATTTCCTGATCGGTTCCGGTGAAGCCAAGTCGGTCAGCTTCGTTCTGGACGATGCGATCTTCGACGAGGCGATCCAGTATCTGTTGGTCGAGCTTCATGCTCTTGACCAGACGTGGATCAAGTCCGCCACCACGCGAATACATTTGCATCATGCTCATCAACTGACCACGAAATTCCTTGAGTGTGACTTCCTTGTTGCCAATTTTGGCGATCACTGCTTTATCTTCAGCCGAAGCTCCGCCTGCCTGATTAGGTGTCAGATTGGTATTCGGAGCGCCATAAAAAAGCACTAAACCGAGTAATAGCACAGCGCTGAAAACCAAAAGGATAGCTTTTCCTGAACGCTGAAATTTTGAAAACATTCGAAGCATATACAGATAACTCCACTATTTAATGATGTTGGCTGAATCTCTCAACCGTACTTCCAGGGAAGCAATTACGGGGTCAGCAGGGGCGTAAAAAGACGGGCATTCTAACGTTTCGGCAGGCGTATCGCAAGCAGAAAGAACTATTTCGGGGAACTATCATCAAAACCGCCATCAGCGAAGTTTCAGAATAGCCTCCTACTTCGTATTAGCGGCGCTTTTCGGAGCCGTTTCGCCTTCGACGACCTTGAGATAAGAATTCATCGGAAGATTTGTCCATTTATCAATTTTTCCGCTCGGCCATTTAATTTCCAGGCTTTCAATTTTCCCCGCTGGCCCAAGTCCCAGGATTTCGCGCGGATCGTGCGAAGCCAGATAACTTCCACCGCTGGTTTTCAAGCGTGTCCGTTTCACGCCATTGACCGTCCAACTGATGATCGCGCCGACGGCTTCGGGGTTACTTTGCTTGGCGACCAGTTGCAATCCGAGCCAGTTATTTTTATTACCGCCATTGTTTCTGAGCAACAATGGCGCGGCTCCGTTGTTGATAATTAAAAGGTCTAAATCTCCATCGTTATCAAAATCACCCACCGACATTCCTCGCGCCGGAAAATCTTGTTTGAAAATTGCGCCGGATTCAGCACTGACATTTTTGTATTTGCCCTTAATATTTTCAAACAGCACCAGCGGTTCGGCGTATTTCACTTTGGAAACTTGTGATTCCACCATATCGTCGGGATGCCCGTTCGCCAGAATTAAATCAGGGTCTCCGTCGTTGTCATAATCAAAAAATTTCAACCCCCAACCACTCAGCAGCCGGGTAGCCTGACCAATATCTCCCGCCGCTTCGTCCGTAAAAGTAATGTCTTTGGGATCACCGGCATTTTTGTAGAGACTGAACAATTCCTGATCAATGTTGGCAACAAATAAATCCTGCCAGCCATCACCGTTGAAGTCCGTCGCGTCTACGCCCATACCGGAACGCGGCTGCCCTGAATCGCTGTAGGCGACTCCGGCGGGCAATCCGATTTCCTCAAACGTGCCATCTTTTTTGTTGAGGAACAGAAAATTCGCTACCGTGTCATTAGCGACAAATAAGTCCATCCACCCGTCGTTGTTGATGTCCGTGGCGACTGCGCCAAATTCTTTGCCGAGCGAATCGGCGATTTTTGATTTTTTGCTAACGTCGGTGAAAGTGCCGTCGCCGTTATTGTGAAACAGCTTGCCGGGCATCGGCTTGAAGATTCGTGGGATGCAGTAATACCGCTTCCCCATTTTGTTATCGCCGCAGAACACATCCGTACTTTTGCTGTAATTCACAAAGCTGGACACAAACAAGTCTAATTTTTGATCATTGTCATAATCAAACCACGTCGCACAGGTTGACCATCCTGGAGCAGCGGTTGCCGATTTTTCCGTCACATCCGTAAAAGTCCCGTTGCCATTGTTGTGATACAGAATATTTTTGCCGTAGTTCGTGACGTATAAATCTTTCCATCCATCGCCATCAAAATCGGCAGCGGCGGCTCCCATTCCGAAATGTCCCAGTTGCCCGGCAGCGACTCCGGCTTTGTCGGTGACATCCGTGAAAGTCCCATCATGATTGTTGCGGTAGAGCGCATTTTTCGTTGGCTTTTTAGGTGTATAAAAATCCGAAGGCCCACCATTCACAAAATAAATGTCCATCCAACCGTCATTGTCGTAATCAAAGAAAATTCCTCCGCCTCCACAGGTTTCGGGTAAATACCTTTCATCGGAGCGACCGTTATCGTGAATCCAGGTGATTCCGGCTTCTTTGAGCGGCACAGCTTCAAACGTCACCCGCGAAGGAATCGCTTGCGCGAAAGCAGTAGAAGAAATTCCAATTATTAAAAATGCGATTAGTAATTTCACTTAGTAAATCCTGGCAATTTCTTTCGATAAAGGCTGATCATTTTTCATTTCGCTTCGACCGTCAGCCCAATCGTAAGTTCTAAAGTCGCCTGACCACTATTATTAGTTTTCAGACGAATGATTTGAGAATAAACACCGGCTTCTAAATCTTTTCTGCTTTTCAGCGTAACAGTAAAACGTTTGCCGGGTTCAATCGTTTCAATTTCAAAATCCAGATGGCTATTATCCGAATCTAACTTTTCAAGTTTGACAACCCTATCACTGTCATTAATGATTTCGATTTTACTTGTAAAGATTTCTCCTTGCTTCACGGTTGCATAGATTTCATCTTTCGGATCAAATAAAAAACTTCCGACGCGGTAGCCTTTCAAGGCACTGGTCTGAAATTTGATGATTAACTCAAAAGAACTTTGCTTCGGATCATTGGTCGTCACCGTTGCGTGTTTCTCGAATTGTCCCTGGCCCGAAGGCGTCACTGAGAGCGTAATTTTTCCAACCTGACCAGGCTGGACAACTTTATCAAAGTTGGTGGCGGTGCATCCTCAGCTCGGCGCAACATTTTCAATTTGCAAGACGCCAGTGCCTTCATTTTTGACTAAAAAATTATAGCTGGTCAGACGCCCTTCCTTGATTTTGCCAAAGTCATGTTCCAGCGATTCAATCACTAATTTTGGAGCGCCAACCGCTTTGGCAGCGACTTCAGGTTTGACTGGTTTAGTTGTCGTTGCAACTTTGCGAGGCGCTTTGCCCTTTTTTGTTGGCTTCGCTTTTTGTGCCATCGCAGGCAGCACTAACAAAATTAATGCCAGTACACAGGTGAGGTAATATTTCATAAAAAAACTGCTCCTCAAAATTCTTGTCTCTGGGGCTGTGATGATTCTAACAGAAAGTGGAAGAAATGTGGCGCGAGTTCGTTATTCGTGCCCTTTCATCAGACATTATTTCAGCGGACACAATTCACAAATTAATAATTCCAGTTGCAGTCGCGGAGTTCCCATCGAAGTCTTCAACGCCACATCAGTCGCGGCTAATCGTTCAATGCCAAATACAATTCGATCCATTTCAAAACGGCGGACGCGCTCATTGAATTTTCCCAGTAAAAATGGAGGCAAACCCACGACACGCTGCACTTCGGATTGCGGCGCGTTTTGTCGCATCAACTCTTTCGCCAGCAGCATCCGGCGATAGTTACTCGCCATTGCTCCCAGTAGCATGATCGCCAATGTTTGCGGCGGTTCAGCCGGATTCGTAAAAAGATGATCCAGCAAAGTCAAGGCGCGGCGGCGGTCTCCGTCCATCATCGCATCCGTCATTTCAAAGTTCGAATGATCCCGCGAATATCGAACCAGCAACGCTACATCGTCACGTGAAATCCTGCCTTTACTTCCGACATACGAAACTAATTTATCCAGTTCCGTCGAAAGCCGCTGCAATTCTGTCCCAACCATTCCAATCAATAAAGACACGGCGGCGGGTTCGATGAAGCTGCCGGCTTGCGTGACGTAATTATTGACCCAGCGCGGTGCGGCTTCGCGTTCGTCAAGCTGATCGAAGCTCACGACTTCACAGGATTTGGTCAGCATCGTAGCGATAGCGCGACGTTTATCAAGTCCGGCTGTATTAAAAACCAACACAGTACTTTCCGCTGGCTTGCGCAAATAATCCTTCAATGCTTCCAGTTGTTTTTCGTCGTTCAGTGCTTCAAATCCTGTGACGATGACAGCCCGCCGCGCTGACATCATTGGATATTGCAAAGCAATCGCCAAAGCATCATCCAGATTACCTTTGGAAACTGAAATTTCGGAGACATTAAAATCGCGCAAGCCTTCGTCTACGGCTTCGGAAATCAGGCGTTTGAGAGATTCTTCGCGCAGGAAATTTTCGTTGCCGACGAATAAATAGAGTGGCGCAAATTTTCCGCTCTTGAGCTGACGAAATAATTCAGCCTGCGGTTTGAGCGCGTCCGTTGATGATTTTGGAGTAGCCATAATTCTTCATGCAGAAGCCCGCACGCAGTAAGGGCGAATCCAGTAGGGAGCAGTAATAATCGGCAATGGAAAACGCCCTTACTGCGTGCGGGCTTCTGCATTTATTCTACAGTTTACGAAATGCCTTTCTCGCCGCTTCAATCGTCCGATCAATAATTTCATCCGTATGCGCAAACGATACAAACGCCGCTTCAAATTGCGATGGAGCCAGATAGACGCCCTGCTCCAGCATTGCGTGAAAAAATTTCCCGAACAATTCACGATTGCTATTGTTAGCGGTCGTCCAGTCTATCACTTCCCGGTCGTTGAAAAACATCGTCATCATTGATCCAACGCGATTGCTGGTGGTAGTAATTCCCACTTCTTTCGCAGCAGCAGCCAAGCCTTCATCCAATCGTTTGGTAACGCGCTCAAGATGTTCGTAAACTGCTTTATTTTTCAGTAATCGTAGCTGCGTCAAACCAGCGGTCACGGCTAACGGATTACCCGACAAAGTTCCTGCCTGATACACAGGGCCGACCGGAGCGACACAATCCATAATTTCTCGCTTGCCTCCAAAAGCGCCCACGGGCAAGCCTCCGCCAATGATTTTTCCCAGCGTCGTCATATCTGCGTTGATGCCGTAAAGTTCCTGCGCTCCACCGCGTGCGATGCGAAATCCGGTCATCACTTCATCAAAGATTAGCACCGCTCCGTGCTTCGCTGTAATATCACGAACCGCTTGCAGGTATCCTTCATGCGGCGGCACGCAACCCATATTTCCAACCACAGGTTCGATAATCACCGCCGCGATTTCATTACCAATTTCATCAAAAACATTTTGCAAGGCAGCGGCGTCATTGAAAGCAACCGTAATTGTATTCGCCGCCACTTCTGGCAAAACTCCCGGCGAATCGGGCAGACCTAACGTAGCGACGCCCGACCCGGCTTTAACTAATAAACTGTCGCCGTGTCCGTGATAGCAACCTTCAAATTTGACAATTTTATTTCGTCCTGTGAAGCCACGCGCCACGCGCAATGCTGACATCGTAGCTTCGGTTCCACTGGAAGTCATGCGGACTTTTTCGATAGAAGGAAAGGTATCAATGACTTCATCCGCTAATTCAATTTCGAGTTCAGTCGGTGCACCATAACTTGTCCCACGCGTCGCAGCCTCCTGAATCGCCACGATAATTTCAGGATGTGCGTGTCCTAAAATCATCGGCCCCCATGAGCCAACGTAGTCAATGTATTCACGCCCATCAGCATCACGCAGGAAACAGCCTTGCGCTGATTTAATAAATAGCGGCGAACCTCCAACACCACGAAAGGCACGCACCGGAGAATTGACCCCGCCGGGGATGACTTGTTTGGCGCGCTCAAATAATTGTTCTGATTTCGGATAAATGCTCATAGGTTAAAATAGTCGTGAATGACAGAAAAAGTCCAGCCTTGACTGGAGCGCAAGCGTCCCCGCTTGCCAGTATCACAAAACAATTTAGATAGGAAGCAGATTGCCAAAAAATGTATGACGCTATGCTTGAAGCAAGCGGGACGCTTGCGCTCCAATCGGTTTCGTGTGATTATTGGGTGTATACTCATACCTCAAAGAAATTTTGACGCAAGAAACAGGAGATACCCGCTTGATCGCTGAACTTAGCTTATTAGTTTCGCTCCAGGAAACCGACATCGAAATCAAACGTTGCAATAGTGAAGCTGCTTCGTTGCCGACACGCAAAAGCTCTATCGAACGCAAGTTTGAAGCTTCTGCCAAAGAATTCCTTTCCCTCAAATCTGAATTTGAGTCCGCTACTGCTGAAAAAATTCGCCTCGAAACAGATATTGCCTCTGAAACTACCAAGCATGAAAAGTTCAAGGCGGATTTGATGAAGGCAACGAACGAGCGCGAATACACGACCGCTGTACGCGAAGTTGATTCGACCAAAAAAGTGATTGGCACTCTGGAAACTGAGTTGCTGAAAGTCATGGAAAAGGTCGAAAAACTAGAAGCCGAAGTCAATGAAAAATCTCCTGAAATCGAAATCAAGCGCACTGAAGTTGATAATCACCTGTCTGCGCTCGCCGCTGTAGTCGAAGCCGATCAAAATAAAATTGCCATTCTCGTCGCTGAACGTGAGCGCCTAGTCACGCAACTTTCGGTCGAAACTCGTTCTACTTATGAACGGGTCGCCCGTCTTAAATCTGGCCTGGTACTTTCCGAAGCCCGCAACTACGCCTGTTCCGCTTGCCGCATGACGATGCGCCCGCAAGCCTTCAGCGAAATCAAACGCGGAGACAAAATCCACGAATGCGAAAATTGCGGAAGAATTCTGTACTACAAATCCGAAGTCAGCGCCGCAGGATAACGATGTTTTTAGAACTGCCTAGGTTCTGTTGACATGTTGACGGAGCCAAATCATAGCACTGGCAAGATAAACAAAGCTTAGATAATTGCGAGCCAGTTTGTCGAAGCGAGAAAA
>JAYVRW010000271.1:0-4318 GCA_043775925.1 Blastocatellia bacterium | reverse complement strand
ACGTTCGTAAAAATTCTACCATCTTCGCCCATTGCTCATCACTTAGCTTTACTGTTTGCATTCATTCATCTTATCTCAACTTGTCAACACTACCTAGGGAAGGGCGTATTCAGCGAGTCAAAAGCTAAAAATAAGCGAGACTTGATTGACCGCGCCTATCATCCGCTTTTCCAGGATAACGCCATCGGTGCGCTTGACGCGGAAGGGAAAGACCTAAACCCGAAGGCGACCGCTGGAGCTAATGCAAAAGCTGGGTTTGGCGCGGCTGTGAAAGATTTGAAGTCGTTCGGCGTAAAGGGTATTCAGCAAATGGCGGATGGCGTTGGTTCGATGGTTTCAAATTTTGTCTTACTGGGTGAGACGGGACCGGCAGCGCTAAAAAAACTAACAGCGCAAGTCTTGGCCTCCGTCGCGGCAGAGGCGGCAGTGAAGTCAATTTTCTACCTCGCTGAAGGCATCGCAGCGCTGTTCTGGAACCCAGCAGCGAGCGGGGTATTTTACAGCTACTGCGTTAATGGCAGGGATTGCCGGGGGTACCGCCTTGGCCGGACGCGCCGTTGCTGGTGATTCCTTCAAAAACAAAAACGAGCCTTCCGCTGCCGACAAGCGCGCTACCTTTGTCGCGTCACGGACCAATGAAACCGCGAGCGTCAATCAATTCCAGCGCCGCGCACACGGCGGGGACGTAGCTGCCGGGCGTCCGTATCTGGTGGGTGATAAATACGGAATGGATCGCGCGGAAGTCTTCGTGCCAAATCAGGCCGGGCATATCTTCCCCAGCGTAGATGCCTACCAACGAAAGTATCAATTTTTCGGCGGCCCCCACTCCGGCGTTGCCTTAAAAGAAGATGTCGCTAATCAGTTAATGTGCAGGCTGGACGGTCATTTTTCCAGAATGGACAATCACTTTTCGCGGCTGGAACTTGGCGATCATGACAACAATTTTATTCGTCTCTCGAAAAAGCATTCCCGCAGTCTGAGCGACAGCATGCTCGATGCGTTTGATGTCAATGCTGACCTCAGTCGCAAAATGGGACGGAGGTTGAGTTAATGGCTTACGAATTGCTCGATACACGCGGGTTTCAATTTGAAGCGACGGGCTTAAAGGCAGCGCGGTTGCGGGCTGATTTTGGTGAAGGCTATTCGGCGGGTGTGCGGATTGGTTCACCCAAAGGCTTGCGAGCGTGGCAGCTCAAAGTTGATGTCCTCCCGCATTCTCTGGAATACACGATTGCGGCGGATCAAATTTATTCGCGCTGTGAATATTTGTGGCGCTTCTGGCAGCGGCACAAGCTCACCAAAGATTCTGAAATATTTTTATTCCGCGATCCATTGTTTGAGCAACTTCACTTCGTCCGGTTTGAAGATGATGAAATGAGCCTCAGTTTTCTGACGAAAAAAAGGTAGTGGATAAATAGAGTGGGATGAGTATCATAGACAGATGATCACCATCACCCTGAAATGTCGTCATTGTGGCAGTGACTAACTGGTGCGTGATGGGCGCACTGCTAATGGCAAACAACGTTATTGGTGCAAAGCCTGTCAGCGCAGTAGTCGGGACAACCCGCAACCGAATGGCTACCTGGCGGAAGAACAAGAACGAATGCTGCGCGCCTATGAGGAACGCAGCAGCTTGCGCGGCTTGGAACGAACGTTTGGTGTTTCGCGCCTCACCGTCAGTGCCTGGATCAAAAAAAAGAAGCGACGCTCCCAGCCCTGTGACCGCCACCTTAGTGCCCGTGGAGCCGACCGCTCCACCGCCCTTAGAGTTGGATGAGTTATGGTCATTTGTGCAGAAAAAAGCCAACAAACGTTGGGTCTGGATCGTGCTGTGTCGCCCGACGCGACAAATCGTCGCCGACTTCATCGGCGCGCGCAGTGCGGCGGCTTGTCAAAAGTTGTGGGAGCGCATCCCGCTCGCCTATCGCGCCGGACACTGTTACACGGACTTTTGGGAAGCTTATCAAAAAGTCCTCCCGTCCGAACAACACTCCGCGTGTGGCAAAGATGAAGGGCAAACGAATCACGTCGAACGCTGGAACAACACGTTACGCCAACGCCTGGCACGCTTTGTGAGAATGACGCTCTCTTTTTCCAAATCAGAAACGATGCACGAAGCTTGTTTGCGGTTGTTCCTTCCTCGCTACCATCTTTCTCTGCATCCCATCTGATTTATCCACTACCAAAAATTGAATCTGCAAAAGCCCGTCGGACTGGATTCGCTTATTTTCGTATCCTTTCGATGGTGCGCAAGTCGGACTTGAAATTTGAACTGACGGTGCAGGCTTACCCGGAGCAATATTACGCTGATTTGGAAACGTCCGAAGCAGCCAATATCTACCGTCCGGGCGCAGATTTTTCAGCGAACCCCGGACGCCCGAATTTCTTTGGTGTGCCATATTCGATTGGTCTGAATAATCTGGGACAGGGCGAAGATTTTATTACGTTTGAGGTCGGCTAATGAGCAATTACGACGCGATAGATTGTGCGATAGATAATGGCGACGGGACGCTGACGAAGCTCGCAGGCGTCACAGTCAATGTCTACGACGTGACACACTCGGCTGCTTTGTTAGATTTGACCGCTGATAGTAGCGGACACATCCCGGCTGGAACTTTGAGTGTGGCGGTTGGCACAACCATTCGATTTGGCTTCAAGCGGACAGATTTAGTCGCAGCCTACGATGAAGTGATTACGACATGACAATCAATTTGATTGCAAAACCAGTACGCGGAAAAAAACCTGATCGCACATCCGATCACGCGGGGGAAATTTCGCCCGCCGGTCAATATGGACGCAGTGAATATTCGATTATACGAATTCGATGAAGGTGAGCCAATTGATTCCGCGCGACTGGTGGGAGTTTTTGCGCGTGGGCAAATCGGGAAAATACCTTTCACGCCGTCCACGGATCGCAATAAATTTCTGATTCCGATTTCCATTGCAGGGGATGGAACGCCGGATTATCAAAGCCGCGCTACAAGGTTGAATTTCAACGCGAAACACTCGTGCCGGTTGTGACGCAGGTTGGCGTTGCGGAAGCGGATCGTATTCAACTTGGGATTAATGGCTTCACCGACTATGCCCGGAAGCGAAGAATCAGGATTGCTGATAACGCAGGGATGGTTGATGCCAGCATTATTGAGTACGACAGCGAGGCAAAGTTGATACCCCGATTCGTTGATATTTCGCGCAATCCGACACTTCAGGCAGGCTTTATCTGGCCAGGCAATGATCCGGCTACGCACGGCTTTACAAAGGTCGGGAGCGGCACGGCTACAGCGGATGGCGCGGGCTGGAAAATTGACACAACCAGCACAGACGCGGCGACGAACTACACGAAAAATAGTTTTCCGGCTGGATCGTTCACGAACGGATTTACCCTCGAAATTCAGCCGCCGACTGTAGCTTCAACGGAAGGCGATCAAGCCGTCGCGGTGCGCGTCGAAAACAACGCTATGAACTGACGTTTAATGCGACAGTGGTCAAGTTGAATGGCGGCACGGCGCATACGCATGCTGGTGCGCGGGTTCGGCTGGTAGTTACACCGGGTGGAACGATTGCCGACCTCTGGATCGGTACGACCAAGATCGAAAACGATACCGCCGGAACATCAACCGCAACAAGTGGCCTAACCTTCGGCGATCTGGCGACCACGGATGATGCCAACGCAACGTGGTCTTTTTTGGCCTACGCGCTGACGCCGCAAGAGCCACGTCTGACGCAGATAATTTATGTGCAGGTTTCCCATTCAGCCGGGAATGGTTGGAGCGCAGAGAGTAGCGTTCAATCGTTCACCTTCGCTGACGAAGGCGGCAGCGGTGGCAGTACGGGAATTGATGATCAGTTTTATTTTTGGAAACAGGAAATAGATTTAGGAGTGTAGTTGTATGAGATTTTTTAATAAAAACAATTGGATGGCAGTATTTTTGATTTATATTTTATTACTGGGGTCATTGCCGCGTCTAACTTTTGCAGCGGTTCCCGTCGCGGTGAGTTTTTCAGTGACGGCTTCGACGGTTGGCAATAAAGCAGTCACACTTCAAGGTAGCGACCCTGATGGTACCGCCCTGGTTTTCGCCCTGCTTTCGCAGCCCAGCCACGGCGCGGTCAGTGCGACATAGCTGACGGCGTGATTGACTTGTGGGACGGTCGTGTTTTTTCGTGTTACGGCAACTGCCTGGCGTGTTTCTTCCACTTCTTTGCTCAGGATACTTTTGAGGCTTGCCAAACAGATCACGCCGTACAAGTCTTGTTGGATGGAGGCTTCGCTTTGTCCGCTAAAGCGCTCCACTTCAAAAATATTCTTGCTCCGGTT
>JAYVRW010000270.1:0-15700 GCA_043775925.1 Blastocatellia bacterium | reverse complement strand
CTTCAAATAAATTTTCGATTCGCAAGCTGACGGGCAAGCGTTGGAATCAACTGCATTGGTTGGTGTATCCGGCAGCGATTTTGGGAGTTATTCATTTTTACTGGTTGGTAAAATCTGATGTTCGACAGCCCTTGCTGTATGGCTTTATTTTACTCGTCCTATTTGGGATTCGCTTATTCAGCAAATTTTCCAGGCGTCACTTCGTCATTAATTCCTGAACTTTTTTGACCAGAGCTTCGGTGTTTTCCAGCCCACGCCAATAATCTACGACCTTGCCGTTGGCATCAATAAACAGATTGGTTGGCAATCCGATAATGCCAAAAGATTTCGCCAGATTTGAACTATCTTTTTCCCAGTCAGGATCAAGCAGCCACGTGACTTTGTAATCAGGGTGCTTATTTTTAAAGGCTAGAGTGTCTGCGCGTTCGTCGCCCGTGGCAATTGCCAGCACTTGCAACTTACCTTGATAATCTTCGACTAATTTGCTGAAGGCGGGCATCTCTTTGATGCACGGCCCGCACCACGTTGCCCAAAAAGTAATGATCGTCAGCTTGCCTTTAAATTCCGATAATTTGATGGGCAGATTTTTTTCAAAATCCAATAATGTAACGTCTGGTAGCGGTTTACCAATTAAAGAAAACCCGTCAATATCTTTGATCAGAGCGGGAGGCGGGGCCACAGTCTTTGCTGGAGTTTTTACAGCTTTTTTCATTGGAGCTTTAGCTTTTTGCGCGAGTGCCGGGGTGACAAATAGAGTTAATAAGAGTGCAGAAATTAATAGCTTGTTCGATAATTTGTTCATAATTGTTATCTCTTACTTGGTACCGCTTGGATGCATTTCGCCCGAAGAAAGTTTGATCTGCGCCACCTGAAAAATTTGTTTTGTTTTATAATCCTGCACAAACGCGATGACAGACAATCGGTTCAAATCTATTTCGTGTTTTTTCTCATCGAATTTCGTATAAAAACCTCTGCCATTGATTTCATAATCATCCAGGTAAACTTTGGTTGCCTGCACAATTTTTGCAACATCAAAGGTCTGCTCAAAAGTGGCGCGTTTAGATGATTTAATCTGCCATCCATCGGCGTCTTTACCTGCCATTGCGCGCGCTACCATTTGATGAAAGCGGATGCCGTTGAGTCCCGTATAGCGGACTTCATCTTCCACCAAAACAATGTGCAAGCGCAAATCGGAGGGCTTTGTACTTATTTGGTCAAGCTCAACACTGACTTTGATCAGAGAATTTTGGCGCATGGTAGTGAGCTTGATCTCAGCCGAAGCAGCAGTTTCCAATGATCCTTCCATGACAGATTTTAGCCTCTCGAAAAAGACGGTTGATTGGGTGCGATTACCACCAGTATTCGAGATCAACACACCATTGAGATAGAGCGTGGGCGCGGCACGAATTCCATAATACCCGCGACGAATTTCACTGGGTAGATTCGTCAGTGGATCAACGTCAGGAATATGGACATGATAAGCAATGACCGCCAATTCATTAGTCGAAAATCGTTTTAGCGCTGACTCAATTGCCAAATCAGTAGCGACACAAGGGGCGCAGGCAGAACCATTAAATGCTTCGATTAAAACAAGGCGACTGGTTCGTTTGGCAGATGGTTGATAGCGTTCGGGCTGAATTGGCGAAGGAAAGTCCTGGCGATATTTTGCGTCCAGCCATTCTTCCAATCCGTTCAAATTATTGGGATAAATTTTTTGATAGAACTCGGCAGTCAATTTACGTGAAGCCGCACCTCCGCGACCTGATAAAAAAGCATTGGCAAAATATGTAAGTGCAGTTTTGTGATCGCCTTGACTGGCAGCAAGTTCTCCCATGCCCATCATCGCATCCGACAACGTTGGCCCCAGGGCAAAAGCTTTTTTTATTAGCTCTTCACCTTCGGTAATTTTTTTTCGCTTGAGATAAAGACGACCAAGCGTAGCGATTAACGCCGGACTGACACGATTTGCGCGTAGCTCAATGCTTTGCGTCGCATACTTTTCTGCTTCTTCAAGTAAAACATTATTCTCTAAAAAAAGATTCGCAATATTGAGTAGCCAGGCCTCACGCGAGGTTTCAGTGGTGGCGCTCAGCAGGCGTTCAGCTTGTGCGTGGATTTTATCTTTTCGCTGTGGAGCCGTTTCGATCAGAGCTTCGAGAATAGCGCGATGCCCAAATGTTAATTGAACGGAAGAAGGCGTACCACTCAGAATTTTTTCGAGCGCTACAATTCGTTGTTTTGCATCAGGCATATGCAAAGCGCTGAGAAATTGTTTTTCGTCAGCTTCCGAAACGACTACAGCTCCATGCTTTGGCGCTGCTGTGATATTGATTGGAAGGCTCAAAATTTCTTTGCGCGGAGCCAGGCATTTTTCTTTCGTACAGCTCTGAAAATACGTTTGCACTTGCAGTGTTTGCCTGCCGACAGCAATTTCCGGCTTGGCTGCAACCATCAATTTGAAAGTCACAGTTCCTGCATGCCACGAAGTTTCTGCTTTGAAATTATCGTCGAATTCCGTTGTTGGTTGAGGCTCTGACAAATTTACTAATACAAAGGGCTGATTTTCGGGAAGTGTGACTCTAGTCGGACGCGGCCCCATTGTGATTGGTTGCTGTGTCGAGTAAAGGTGCCAGCCATTTTCAATTTTGGCTGTAAGTTCAACCGTGAATCTGTCACTCTGGCTGACTTCAATCGCAGTTGTTTGCAGTGACCAACTCACGGGTGTTTCCCGGTCCTGAGCAAAAATAGCAAGCGTAAAAATTGAAGCTAGAAAAATGGCTGCGACGAAACATCTGAGATACATTCACGACTCCGAAAAAAGATGGGGCGTACATCAGATGGTAGAAGAATTAGCAGTGATTCGCAAATTCGGTTAGATTGCCAACCCCAATGACAGCCGGATTAGCTTCCGTATATTCTTGCAACGAGTAAGTGCATCTTGAGCGTCAATTTTTGTTGCTGTCAGTCCCGGATAGCGATAAGCAACAGCAAAAGCATTAAGGATATTCAAGTCTACAGCCAGAATTTGCCAACTTGGTTCAAGTGGTAAAAGCAAAGTCAGTAACGCATACAAGTTGTGTGTTTTGGGAATTGGTTGGTTGGCTTCTTCAAGGCGAGCTTTCAGATATTTTTCCGCACATTGTTGAGCGTGATAACAAGCTGTGTCATAGTTCGGATTTTTATGGGCGCGATATGACATCAACGCGGTAACAAAATCACCTTCAGCTTTGGCAATCCATTCAAGCGTACTGGGCTTCATAAAGGGTTTTCCCGCGCTTCATAATATCTTCCATAAAGCCATCCTTCATCGCCAGACGGTCACGCACTTGTTCAGGGGTGCGGACAATCAAATCTACAGACATGGGGGGATTTAATTGTGAAATAATACGAGCTGCTTGTTGTAGAGGGCTTCCTTCAAACGACATGACGACTAGCAAGTCAACATCTGAGAATTGGTTTGGAATGCCATTCGCATACGAACCAAAAAGTACGATTCGCTCAGGCTGAAACTCGCGGGCGATTTGCTGGTAAAAGAGTTGTACAGTTTTTGGTAATTCCATGGTTACTACCTGAACCGAAGTTTATAGCAGTGCTTCACTCAGAGCAAGAAATTCATTTTTCACAATTCCTGAAACCCAAAACTAATGCGGAATCATCCCCGTAAATACATACGCTTGCAAATAAATCATCACGCCCACCAACGCTGCCAGCACAAGGCTGTGCCAGAACACGTAACGCAAAATTTCGCCTTCGTTGCCTTCCTGCCCGGTGGCGACACCTGCGACGACGATGGATTGGGCATCAATCATTTTGCCCATCACGCCGCCGGAAGAGTTCGCGGCGGCTGCCAGTACCGGAGAAATTCCGATTTGTTGCGCAGTGATTTGTTGCAGATTTCCGAACAACACATTTGATGAAGTATCGCTGCCGGTGAGCGCGACACCCAGCCATCCAAGCAGTGCTGAGAAAAACGGAAATAAGCTGCCGGTACTCGCAAACGCCAAGCCCATCGTTGCATCCAATCCGCCGTAGCGCGTCGTGAACCCAATCGCCATCATCGCGGAAATGGTGATGAGTGAATATCTCACGCGCCAAATTGTATAACCGAATAATTGGGCTAATTTCAACGGCTTCAAGCCGAGCAATAAGCCTGAGATCAAACCTGAAATCAATAATCCTGTGCCTGTAGCAGAAAGCCAGTTGAACGCGAAAATTGCTTCTTCGGCTTTGGCGACGGCGACTACCGGAGGAGTTCGCAGCACCATATTATTTAAAAACGGCACGGGAATATTGATGAGGCTGAAACCGTTCAGCCACGCTTTCATTTGCGGCAATCCCCACACGAACACTACGACCGATAAAATGATCCACGGCATCCACGCCCGCAATGCGGCATTTGTGGAAGGGCGAGCGACTTCGGTTTTTTCTGAATGCTGTAAGACTTCGCGGGGTTGCCAGAATTTCAATAAAATCAGTAACGCAACAATCGAAGCGATGGAAGCGGCGATGTCTACAACCCATGGGCCGTGATAATTACTGACCAGAAATTGCACGATGGCGAAGCTCAATCCACAGGTCAGACACGCAGGCCAAACTTCCAACATTTTCTTCCACCCAGACATTGCGCAGACCAACCAAAATGGTACGATCACCGAAAAAAATGGGAGTTGTCGCCCGATCATTGAACTGAGTTGTTCTAATGGTAATCCGGTGACTTTTGCCAGCGCGATGACGGGAGTGCCGAGCGCGCCAAACGCGACCGGAGCAGTGTTTCCAATCAACGCAATTCCCGAAGCGAGCAATGGTTTGAATCCGAGTCCAATTAACATCGCCGCAGAAATGGCGACAGGTGTCCCGAATCCGGCTGCACCTTCGATAAAGGCTCCGAAGCTGAAAGCGATAATTAAAGCTTGAATCCGATCATCGCTGGCAAGATTGGCAACCGTGGCGCGGATGATTTCAAATTGTCCTGTTTCAACGGTGATGTCATAAATAAAAATTGCGCACAGCACGATCCATCCAATGGGAAATAATCCGTAGGCCGCTCCGTTCGCCGCCGAAGCCAGCGCGAGCGAAACAGGCATGTGATAAATCAAAATCGCTACAAGCAATGACGACGCCAGACCGATGATCGCAGCCAGATGCGCGCGCATGCGAAAGAACGCCAGCAGCCCAAGCAGCACGACTACGGGGATGGCAGCGACCAGCGCAGACCACAGAATATTTCCAGCAACTGGATTATAGATTTGATTCCAGGGCATCTAGTTTTTCTCCGTCAAAATTTGAATTGAATGTAGGAACAACTTCAGGCTGAGAGTACGCTGACAAGTTTGAAGAAGACAAGAGGCAGGAGAAATTAATCTAAAAGTAGTTCCATGACGATGTCTACCCGCGAGTATTCTGAATTTTCAATTGCACCAAGCTGTGTCGTTTTGAAGCCGAATTTTTCGTAAAGCTTAATCGCAGTTTTTAATTTTGTGCCGGATTCGAGAAAGATTTTTTTGGCGTTTTGTTGACGCGCCCAATCAATCGCGGCCTGCATTAAATAATTCGCCAATCCTTGGCCTTGCGCAGATTTATCCACTGCCATTTTGACTAATTCAAAAGTCTGTTCGTCAATTTTTAGCAAAGCGCAGGTTCCTTTCGCTTCACCGTTTTCTAAAACAAAGAAAATTTCGCCGCCATTTTCCAGAATATTTTCACGCGGATTTAGTAGGTATTTTCGATCTGCTGCTTCGATGCTGAAATATTCTTTGATCCACGCAAAATTCAGACGCGCAAAATCTTCCTTGAATTTTTCCTGATAAGTGATGATTTCGATTTTCATAAAAATTGTTTCACTTTTAAATACCAAAATGCTTCGCAAATTTTGCACAATTCTGGTAAAGACAATTCTGTCATTATTCATTCATTGTAACCCAAAATAACTGTAAAGGATTGCTCCATGAATTTGCGAAACTGCTGGCTTGTGTTGGTTTTATCATTCACTTTTTTTGGTGTTGGTTTGTACTTACCTGCCAATGCGCAGTCCTCGCTTGACCTCACGCGAGCGGTGATTGTCGCTCCGGCAAATTTTTCCAGCCCTGAAAATAAAGCTGTACAAATGCTGATCGAAGAAGTCGAGAAGCGTTCGCAAGTGCGATTGTCACGCATCAATCAAGCGCCGAGTGATGGCATGCCAGTGATTACAATTTCGCGCGCAAGCAATAAGGACGTACTGCCGCGCGAAGGCTACCAAATCAAAACAGCAAACAATTCGGTTTCGATCATCGGCAACGATGCACGCGGCGTGTTGTTTGGTACGGGGCATTTGCTGCGTATTTTGCACATTGAGAAAAGCAAAATTACGTTGCCTGCCAAGCTTGACATCACGACTGCGCCCAAATATCCGGTGCGCGGTCATCAACTTGGTTATCGTCCGAAAACGAATTCGTATGATGGTTGGAACGTTGCGACGTGGGAGCAATACATCCGCGATTTGGTCGTGTGGGGAACGAACGCGATTGAGCTGATTCCGCCGCGTTCGGATGACGATGCCGACAGCCCGCATTTTCCGCTGCCCCCGCTGCAAATGATGATTGCAATGTCGCAAATTTGTGCGGACTACGGCCTTGACGTTTGGATTTGGTATCCCGCACTCGACAAAGATTATGGCGATCCGAAAACAGTAGAATTTGCGCTCAACGAGTGGGGCGAAGTTTTCAAGCAACTCCCACGCGTGGATGCGGTGTTTGTGCCTGGCGGCGACCCCGGAAACACGCCGCCAAAGCTGTTAATGAATTTGCTGGAAAAGCAAACTGCAAATTTGCATCGCTCTCATCCGAACGCGGGAATGTGGGTTGCGCCGCAGGGCTTCACGCAGGAATGGTTGGACGAATTTCTTAGCATTGTGCGCACCGAACCAAAATGGCTGAGCGGCATTGTTTACGGCCCGCAATCGCGTTTGACCTTGCCGCAAATGCGTGCTGCGTTGCCGAAAAAATATTCGATTCGACATTACCCCGACATCACACATTCGCGCCAATCGCAATTCCCCGTACCGGATTGGGATTTGGCTTTTGCGTTGACGGAAGCACGCGAAGTCATCAATCCGCGTCCCACTGATCAAGCACACATTTTTCGCTTGCTGCAACCGGACACGATTGGTTTCATCACTTATTCAGAAGGTTGCAATGATGACGTCAACAAAATTATTTGGAGTGCGCTCGGCTGGAATCCTGATGCGGATGTGATGGAAATTTTGCGCGATTACAGTCGTTATTTTATCGGCGCAAATTATGCCGACGGTTTTGCAAATGGATTGCTCGCACTTGAACAAAATTGGCGCGGGCCAGTCGTCACCAATTACGGCATCAACGTCACGTTGCAGCAATTTCAGGCAATGGAGCGCAACGCCAGCCCGCAAGCATTGCTGAACTGGCGCTTTCAGCAAGCGTTGTATCGCGCTTATTACGACGCCTACATTCGCAGCCGTGCGATTTATGAAACTGCGCTCGAAGATCAGGCGCTGAGCAAATTGCGCGAGGCGCGTTTGCTTGGAACTTCAACCGCCATGGCGCAAGCGGAAAACCTGCTCGACAAAGCTGTGACGGAACGCACCGCACAGGATTTGCGCGCCCGCGTCTTTGAGCTTGGCGAAGCATTATTTCAAAGCATTCGCATGCAACTGAGCGTAGAAAAATATCAGGCCATCGGCGTCGGACGCGGCGCAAATCTGAACACAATTGATTTCCCACTTAACAATCGCTTGTGGCTGAAACAACGCTTCAGCGAAATTCGCAAAATCGAAACCGAAGCCGAACGCCAAAAACAACTTGCGGAAATTGTTGATTGGACAAATCCAGGGCCGGGTGGATTTTATGATGACCTCGGCAATCTCACGCGCCAGCCGCATTTAGTGCGCAGCCCCGGTTTTGCTAAAGACCCGTATTTTCTGGAATCCAGTGTAGTCAGTATGGTCGGACAATTTGACGGCAGTGTAACGTTGCGCCGCGATGAATTTGCGCTGACAGGCGTAGGCTTTCAGCCTTATGGACGCATGTCGTGGTGGGACATTGCGGAAACGTATTTCGATACGCCGCTGAAAATGCGCTACACCGGACTCGACAAAAACGCGCAGTATAAAACTCGTATCATGTATTCCAGCGCGACGCAGCAAATTCCAATTCGCCTAATGGCAAACGACAAAATCGAAATTCATCCGCTTATCAAAAAAGAATTGCATCCGGTGGAATTCGATATTCCAATCGCTGCGACAGCCAGCGGGGAATTGAATTTATCGTGGACACAGGCTCCGGGAAGTCGCGGCGCAGGGCGCGGCACGCAAGTCGCAGAAGTTTGGTTAATCAAAAAATAGTGAGTGCTGTACGGCGATGACAGTGGAAGCTGGACGCACGCTACCAAAACTGTAAAATGTTTGCGACTCGGAACGCCAAATTCAGGGCGGCACGCCAGCGCACCGAGATCACAGAATCATAACCTTCACTAAAAACATGCCGAACAGAATTCTTGTAGTAGACGACGAACCTGACTTGGAAACTCTGATCACCCAACGCTTCCGCAAACGCATTCGCGCTGACTTATTGAGCTTTCAATTCGCCAGCAATGGCGAAGAGGCGCTCGCCAAACTACAAGCGGATGATTTGATTGATGTCGTACTCACTGACATCAATATGCCCGTGATGGATGGGCTGACGTTGCTTTCACGATTGCGTGAAGCGCATCCGTTGCTGCGTTCGGTGATCGTGTCGGCGTATGGCGATATGCCGAACATCCGCACGGCGCTCAATCGGGGCGCGTTTGATTTCATCACCAAGCCGATTGATTTTCAGGATTTGGAAATCACGCTCGACCGCGCCATTGCCGATGCCGTTGAACGCAAACAGGCGGCGCAGAATCGTGACCGCTTGCTCGGTCTCAGCCGCGAACTCGAACTCGCGCGCAACATTCAGTCGGCGCTCGTTCCGCATGTGTTCCCAAACCACGAACGCCTGTCGGTCTATGGCTCAATGATTCCGGCGGCGGAGGTTGGCGGCGATTTGTTTGATTGTTTTATGCTCGATGACCATCGGCTGGCGTTCACCATCGGCGACGTATCGGGCAAGGGCATCGCGGCGGCTCTGTATATGGCCGTCAGCCGTACGGTCTTGCGCGTAGCCGCTACGAAAGGCTTGTCGCCGCAAGCCTGCCTGCTCGAAGCGCATCAGTTTCTGTATGGTGAGCGGCGCGCGACTTCGCATTTCGTCACCTGTTTTTACGGCATCCTTGATCTGACGACCGGGCAATTGGAATACAGCCGCGCCGGACACAATCCGCCGTATCTGGTGCGAGGTAACGAAGTGCAAACGCTGGACGCCGCGAGCGGGTTGCCGCTGGGCATGCTCAGGCGGGTCAACTACGACACGGCGACGGTGCAGCTTGCGCCGGGCGACACGCTGCTGCTCTTCACCGACGGCATCACCGAAGCGATGAATCCGCGCCAGGAGGAATACGGCGAAGAGCGGCTGGTGCCATTGCTCAGCGCGCAGGCGTCGGCGCTGGCTGTGGATGAACTGGTGCGGCTGGTAACACAGGAAGCGATTGCGTTCGCCGAGGGCGCACCGGCTTCGGATGATATGACGGTGCTGGGCGTGCGGTATCTGTGAAGTTTCACTAGCTTTAGCTAGGAGGCTATCAATTGCCACTAGCTTCAGCTAGTGGAACGAGAGGCACAGAAGTCAGCGGCTTTAGCCAAACTTCTGAAAAAGTCTCCTTCCAATGAGCTTTAGCTAAAGCTGTTCGGAAAGAAGCATTCTTTGCAAATTCGGCTAAAGCCTATGAAGTTAACCTCCTCTGCCCACTAGCTGAAGCTAGTGGCAACTGATAACAAGAGTGCAATTAATGAAAACCCACTGAGGAGACCTTATGCCATTTGTCAAAGTATGGATTCATTTTGTCTGGTCTACCAAAAATCGCGCGCCCTATCTGACGGATGAAATCCGGCCCCAGGTTTTCCAGCACATCCGGGAGAATGCACAGGAAAAAGGAATTTATCTGGATTTCATCAATGGCTACACCGATCACGTGCATTGTTTGATTTCGCTGGGAACAGATCAGACGATAGAAAAGATCATGCAGTTGCTGAAAGGCGAGTCGTCCTTCTGGATCAATAAACAGAGCTTGTGCCAAACCAAATTCGGTTGGCAGGAAGAGTACTTTGCGGTGTCTGTCAGCGAAGCCAATGTGGCAAGCGTCCGAAGGTATATTGCCAATCAGGAAGAACATCATCGCACAAAGAGTTTTGAGGATGAGTTTGCTGGATTTATGCAGCGCGCAGGCTTTCAGCAATTCAAGGATGAGGGAAGTTAAAAAGCAAGGCTTGGATAAATTGCCAGGATCAATTGCCACTAGCTTCAGCTAGTGGAACAGGGAGCAAAGAAGACAGAGGCTTTAGCCGAACTTCTGAAAAAGCCCCCTTCCAATGAGCTTGAGCTGAAGCTGTTCGAAGGGAACTTCATTGTTCTTCGGCTAAAGCCTGTGAATTTGAATTCTTCCCCCCACTAGCTGAAGCTAGTGGCAATTGATGCAAGACCGAGGCAATTGATGAAAACTATGCTGAAACACACCATCACCACCATCGCCCTCGCCCTCCTCCTGCTCACGTCGCAGGCACAAACGCCGCCGCTGCTGCCGCCAAAGGCCGAAGTCGGCATGCCGTTGCTGCGCCATTACCCGCCGCAGGAATACAGCGGCGCGCCGTCGGTCTGGAGCATCGTGCAGGATCGGCGCGGCGTACTCTTTTTCGGTCTCGAAAACGCGGTGCTGGAATACGACGGCGTGACCTGGCGCAAGATTCGTGTGCCTGGCTTTGGGCGTTCGCTTGCGCTGGATGCGGCGGGGAAGATTTGGGTGGGCACAGACACGAACTTCGGCTGGCTGGAACCCGATGCCCACGGCACGCTGCAATACGTTTCGCTGGTCGAAAAGATTCCGATGGAACATCGCCGCTTCAACGAAGTCTGGCAGGTATTGCCCACCGCGCAGGGGATTTTCTTTCGCTCCTTCGCGCGGCTCTTCCGCTGGGATGGGCAACGCATGCAGGTCTGGGCGACGAAGACGAGCTTTGAGACGCTCGCCGCAGTGCGAGGCCGGATTTATACGTCGCAAACCGGCATTGGTTTGCAGGAAGTCGTGGGTGATGCGCTGCGTGATTTGCCCGGCGGCGGCGCGTGGAAGGAGGCGCGCAGGCTGTTTCTGCATCCGTATGACGAACAGCGCATCCTGATCTCTGCGCGTGGCGAAACGCTGCGGCTGTACGACGGCGCACAGGCGCTGCCCTTTCCCACGGCGGTGGATGAGTATCTGAAAAAAAGCGAAGTCTATACGTCCATCCCGCTGCCCGATGGCGGCTTTTGCCTGACAACGCTCAAAGGCGGCGTGGTCATCCTCGAACGCGATGGCCGGTTGCGCCGCATCATTGACAAGGATGCCGGGTTGCCAGTTCAGACTGTCCGGACTGCTTACTCTGATCGTGAAGGAGCCTTATGGCTGGGCCTCGGCATAGGCATCGCCCGCGTGGACATCCACTCCCCGATTTCCCTTTTCGCCCGTGTGGACATCTACGACGTGGTACGCCACGGCGGCGCGCTTTACGCCGCGTCTGGAGCCACCGGCACTGCGCTCTATCACCTCGAAACAAATCCGCTTACCGGCCTGTCCGCGCTACAACCGCTTTCTTCCAGCGCCGCGCAGGCTTTTGCCTTGCTGCCTTTTCAAGACCCTGCCAGGAAAGCGCCAACCCAATTGCTGGCCGCCGCTAATTTGGGTGTGATGAAAATTGAGGGCAGGACGGTCACGCCTGCGCTGCCGCGCGAGGAAGGTCAGGCGCAGATGGCGCGCGTGCTGCTGCAATCCCGGACAACACCGAAGCGAGTTTTCGCAGGACGACAGACCAGCGTGTCCTCCCTGCGCTGGGAAAACGGGCGGTGGATAGACGAAGGCCGCGTTCCGACCAACAGCGACGTGAGCACATTGGTCGAAGAAGCTGACGGCACGCTTTGGGCAAGCGACCCAACGGGCGGCGTGTTGCGCGTGACTGTGCCCGCGACGGGAATGCGCAATGCGCAAGTAGAACGCTTCACCGAAAAAGACGGGCTGGGGCAAGGCTCACACAGGGTCTTCCTCGCCGACGGACAGGTCTTCGTCATTCCGTCACCGACCAAAGACCTGCTGCGTTGGGAACCGGCGCCGCGCCGCTTTGTGACGGACAACCGCTTCCTGCTGCCGGTGAATGACCCCGAGGCAGCGGCGCGTTTGTGGTTGTTGCCGAACGGCGACATCTGGTCACAAAACGGCGGCTTCGCTGAGCGGCGGCAAGGCATCTTTCGTCGTCAACCCGATGGCATCTATCAACTCGACGAAGAGCCGTTTCGCGGCCTGTCCCGCTTCAGTTCCAGAAACGTCATGGCCGAGCCGGATGGCACTCTCTGGATTGTCGGTAATGACGGCCTGATCCGTTTTGACCAGCGCATCAAGCCCGCCGCGCCGCTGCCGTTTGCCACGCTGGTGCGCCGCGTCAGCGCCGGCAAAGGCACTGTTCTTTTTGGCGGCTTCACGCCGGACGGAGCCGCGCCGCTGCGGCTGCCTTACGCAAACAACTCGCTGCGCTTTGCCTTCGCCGCGCCGACTTACGGCGACGAAGCGGGCGTGACCTATCGCTATACCCTCGAAGGCGCAGACCGCGACTGGTCGGGCTGGGACAAGCAAACCGAAGCCAATTACAGCAGCCTCGGCCCCGGCGCTTACCGCTTGCGCGTGCAGGCGCGCACCAGCGCAGGCCGCGTCGGAGAAGAAGGCGTTTACAGCTTCACCATCCTGCCGCCGTGGTATCGCTCGTGGTGGGCATACAGCGTTTACGCGCTGTTGCTGGCGGGGTTGATTTATGCGGCTACGCGCCTGTTGCGCCGTCGCGTCGAGGCGCGCGAACGTGAGAAAGCCGCCTTGCGCGAAGCCGAGTTGCGCGCCGATGCCGCCGCCGCCCAGGCGAAATCGCTGCAAGCCGAAAACGAAGCGTATCAGCGCCTCAAGGCGACGCAGGAACAATTGCTGGTGCAGGAAAAACTGGCTTCGCTCGGAGCCTTGACCGCAGGCATCGCGCACGAGATCAAGAACCCGCTGAACTTCGTCAACAACTTCGCCGACCTGTCGGTCGAACTGATGGACGAATTGCGCGAAGAGGTGGACAAGCTGAAAGCAGGAACGCCGCCCGACATCGAGAACATTGACGCGCTGCTCGACGACCTGACCGGCAATGCCAAAAAGATCAACGAACACGGCAAACGCGCCGACGGCATCGTGCGCAGCATGCTGCTGCATTCGCGCGGACAGACCGGCGAACGACAGGCTACGGACATCAACGCGATGTTGGACGAATACGTGAACCTGACCTATCACGGCATGCGCGCGCAGGATTCGTCCTTCAACGTCACCATCGAACGCGAACTGGCGAGTGATGCCGGAATGGTCGAAGCCATCCCGCAAGACCTGAGCCGCGTGTTTTTGAATTTGCTGAACAACGCTTGCTACGCGGTGAATGAGCGGGCGAAAAAGAACGGCGCAGGCTTTGTGCCGACCTTGCGCGTGAAGTCGGTGAACCTGGGCGATGCGGTCGAAATCCGCATCCGCGACAACGGCATGGGCATTCCGGCGGACGTGCGCGAGAAGATTTTCAATCCGTTTTTCACGACGAAACCGACGGGACAAGGCACAGGCTTGGGCTTGTCCATCAGCCACGACATCGTCGTGCAGCAACACGGCGGACAATTGGAAGTGGAAACCGAACCGGGCGAATTTACTGAGTTCATCGTGCGCTTGCCGCGCCAAGGGAAAAAATGAAGTTACTAAATTGCCACCAGCTTGATGAATTGCCACTAGCTTCAGCTAGTGGGGCAAGATGCTCAAATGCACAGGCTTTAGCCGAATTGGAAAAAGAATTCTCTTTCCGAACAGCTTTAGCTAAAGCACATCGGAAGGTGATTTTTCAGAATTTTGGCTAAAGCCTCTGAGTCATAGACCCCTTGTTCCACTAGCTGAAGCTAGTGGCAATTCATTAAGTAAGAGGAACCTCTCATGAAAGTAATGGTTGTAGACGACGAAGCCGATGTGCGAACTCTGTTTGAGCAACGCTTCCGCCGCGAAGTGCGTGCCGGGAAGATTGCTTTCTATTTTGCGCTGTCGGGGGAAGAAGCACTATTGTTATTGGATCAAGTGGTCGGCGAAGTGGCGTTCATTCTCTCCGACCTCAACATGCCGGGGATGAACGGGCTGGATTTGCTGAAAACGGTCAAAGAGAAACACCAGCATCTGAAAGTGTACATGATTACGGCGTATGGAAATGCTGAGTATCAGCAACGCGCTGTGGCTTATGGCTGCGACGATTACTTTACGAAGCCGCTTGATTTCGGGATGCTGAAAGAAAGGTTACTGACGTGATGCTGATTAAATAATTTGTCGAGTAAGCCAAAATTTTCTATTGAAGGGGAACGCTTGGCTTTATTACTAAAAAAATGTCAGGCTGAAGCCAGAGATACGCAACCACTACGCGTTGAGAAACCGATGTCCGCCGTCTTTGTACCGCCTAAGAGGTAAATTTATGGAAAAAAAATATGTCCTGGTTTTGACATTGTGGATGGTTGGGATTTTTCTCACCATTCCACAAATTTTTGCGCAGTCGAAACCAAATATTCTTATCCTGTACGCTGATGACTGGCGCCATGACACGTTGGGCATTGCCGGAAATCTGATTGTCAAAACGCCAAACATTGACGCTCTGGCGCGTTCTGGTGTGCGCTTCACACGCAATCATGTGACGACTTCGATTTGTGGTGTCAGTCGTGCTTCGTTGCTGACGGGGCAATGGATGTCACGGCATGGGAATCCTGCCTTTGAAATGTTCAAGACGCCGTGGAGCGAAACCTATCCCGGATTACTCCGTGCCAATGGTTATTGGGTTGGACACGTTGGCAAGTGGCACAACGGAAAATTTCCAGCGGATAAATATGATTTTGGACGGTCTTACGCCACGACGCATTACCAGAAAAATCCCGATGGCACGACGATTCATGTGACGCAGAAAAATGAAAATGATGCGCTGAAATTTTTGCAAGCACGCCCCAAAGATAAGCCGTTTTGCCTGACGCTGGCATTTTTCGCTACGCATGCCGAAGACGAAAATCCCAGGCAATATTTGTATCAATCGCAAAGTGAATCGTTATATCAAAACGTCACGATTCCAATTCCTAAAACTGCTGGCGATGAATATTTCAAACGCCTGCCACCATTCATTGCCAACGAAAAAAATGAAGGTCGCAATCGCTGGCATTGGCGCTTCGATACGCCGGAAAAATATCAGCAATATATGAAGGCGTATTATCGGCTGGCGACTGAAGTGGACACGACCGTCGGGCGTGTATTAGCGGAATTGAAAGCGCAGGGATTGGATGAAAATACACTGGTAATTTTCACTACGGATAATGGATATTTTCACGGCGAACATGGCTTGGCAGACAAATGGTATCCGTACGAAGAATCTATCCGTGTGCCGTTGATTGTGCGTGACCCGCGCATGCCGAAAATAAAGCGCGGCACGACAAATGATGATTTTGTTTTGAATGTGGATTTAGCCCCGACGATATTGGCTGCGACGAAGATTGCCGCGCCAGCG
>JAYVRW010000269.1:0-15712 GCA_043775925.1 Blastocatellia bacterium | reverse complement strand
GATGAAGACACACGCTAAAGTGCGAACTCTTAACGCTCGTTGCGTAATTTCCCACCAACCAATGCCGCGATAAATCCCGTGAAAGGAATCAGGAAATTAAACCATGTCGGGTTCTGGGCTTTTTGCATCGCCTCAGTATTGCCGACATTGGCAGTTCTGATTTCGTGGGGATTTCCTTTTTGATACGCCAGGCAGCCAACCAGCAGGCTCACCGCTAAAACCAGAATACCAAGCCAGAGCGCAGCGCCTTTATCCTTAGCCATCAGCACTGCGACATATCCGCCAATCATCACAGAGATAAAACCGATGATGAAGCTCCCGATGGTCCATCTAAATGAAACGTTATAGAGACCGGGTTTAAATGCGCCGTCAGTGCCCAGTACTTTATAAAACAAGGTGAAAGACAAAAACATGACGAAAAACATCGCAACATAAGCGGCGAGAACACTCAAAATCTTTCGGATCATTTTTCCTCCTTTGAGTTAACGACTTGGAATTAGGTAAAGTTGTAACGAATGAAAAGACTATACATTAAAGCGAAGAGACTACAAACGAGTTGTGAGAAAGGGCGAAGGCGAATTATGATAGCTGCTCAGTGACCCGCGAATTTTGATCCAAACTAATCAGGAGAAAAAATGAACAACTTGAATGAACTACATCGCCGTGAATTTTTAAAACTGGGAGCGGCTGCCGCCTTGCTTCCAATTAATATTAGCGCCGCCAGGAAATGGAAAAATATTCCCATCGGGACGCAAGCCTGGTGTGTGCGTAAACAAATGGCAGGGGACATTCCCGGCACTTTGAAAGCTGTCGCTGCGCTGGGCTATCAGGGGATTGAACTCGAAAATGCTTTTGGTAAATCTGGCACGGATTGGAAAAAATATTTAGACGAAGCCAAATTAAAAGTCTGCGGTTTTCATCACAGCCTCAGCGAACTGCGCGGCGACAAATTAAAAGCCAGCATCGAATTTAATCAAGCCATCGGCAACCGCAATTTAATCATTCGCTCGCTGCCGAAAGATGTTTACGTTTCGAAAGAATTGCTGACGAAAACAGCCAACGAAGTGAATGAAATTAGCGAAAAATTGAAGCCTGCCGGATTGCGCATTGGCTACCACAATCACACGACGGATTTTAATAAATTCGGGACAGATTACTGGTGGAATTTGTTCGCAGATGGCACGAAGAAAAATGTCATGCTTCAGTTTGATACCGGCAACGCTTCCGAAATGGAAGGCGTCAATGTGCTGGATTTTTTGAAGCGCAACAAAGGCCGGACAACCTCCATGCATGTCAAACCATTCTCTAAAAAGAAGCCTGATGCGTTTCTCGGTGAAGATGAATTGAACTGGAATGAAATCATGAAAACCGTCGAAATGGTCGGCGGGCTGGAATGGTACATCATCGAATACGAGCGCGATGCCTTTCCACCACTTGAAGCGTTGAAGGCGAATCTGGATAGGTTCAAAAAAATGCGCACCTAAGCGATTGGGCTTTGGCTTTTGATCTTCGGTCTTTGTTTTGGTCGTGAAAATAATTCCTGCGATCCCTGGATTAGCTCTTGAAGTACCTTTGCTGAAGACAAATTACCGGCGAAAGTATCCAAAGACCAAAAGCCAAAGCCCCAAGCCCAATTAATTATTTCGCCATTCCAGTTTTCCCCGCCTCGTACAATCTTTTATCCATCATTCTTCGTTTTACTTCCATTGGCAGCGGCATAATTCTTGAATGCGGCACGATGCACAGCTGCTCACAAATTTCCCACAAATCATCTTCTGAAGTCATCCAGAAATTCCGGTCAAATCGTTTCAGATTTAATGGTCTCGTCGAGAATGCTCGCAGCGTCTTTTCACCTTTCAAATTGTAGTAATGCTCAAAATAGCTCATCGCTAATTCGCGGATCGTTCGATAGATAGGTTCACGAAAGCGCAGGCCGGCGTAGTTTGATTTGGCGATGGCTCCCCAGTGATTGTCCTGCTTGAAAACTGCCAGCAGATGATCGTCATCGCGGACGGCTTCGAGGTCGAGAATTAATGGTTCGTGACCGTGAATTCTGAGCGCTGCCGCTGCGAAAAATGTTCCTTCGGCGCAATGCCCAACGCGATCCCGCAGGACACGGCGCGGACTGCGACACGTTGAGCCACCTGGTTCTTTGTTGTACTGAAGACCCTCATCAAGGAAAAGTTGAATCTTTTCCGGCGACCTTAATTTTTTCAGAACTGAGAGTTCGTCTTTCGTAAATTCCAAGTGAAACCTCGTTGAGAACGAATAGACCGCTGATAACGCGGATTGTGCGGATTTTCGCTGATCTGATCCGCGTGAACCTGCCTGATCCGTATTATCTGTGGTCTATTCTCCCCGGCAGTTTGAAACATCCGTTGAAGCGAGTTAAGCTAACCGACTCGCAATAGTTTTTCAATCCTTGCAACCGAAACAGCCATCCCTTCGTCTAAGGTATCGCAGGTTGCAAAAATATTCGTTCAATTTTGGAGGGTAACTTATGAAGAAACTTTTAATCAGCTTAGGTCTGCTGGCTTGTCTGACAGCTTCGGCCTTGGCGCAGGGTGACGCGAAAGCGGCGGAAATCTTGAAAAAAGCCCGGGCTGCGGTTGGCAAGGAAGATAAAATCAAAGCGATGCAAAACATTGTTGCTGAGGCCAATTTCAAGCGGGCACAAGGCAATAACAATGTCGAAGGCACGGTTGAATTAGTGATGGCAGGTGGTGATAAAGTCTATCAGTCACAGTCAATGTCCATGTTTGGCAATGAAATCACGCAAATCCAGGTTCTCAACGTAGATAAAACCTGGACAGATGTTATTAGTGGCATGGGCGCAGGAGGTCCTGGCGGTGGAGGCGGCTTCAGGGGTGGTGGTGGCGGCGGACAGGGTTTTCTTGATGCCGCGACACAGGAAAAAAATCGTCGTAATTCATTAGCGCGTGTGCTGCTGGGATTTTTTCTGACAGCTCCCGGCGTAGATTTTACTTATGCTGGTGAAGCCAAAGCTCCAGACGGAACCACTGCGGATATTCTGCTGGCGAAGGCGGCGGATGGCCCGGTCGCAAAACTTTATGTTGATCGTGAATCAAAACAGGTTTTGATGCTGAGCTATAAAGATAAAGATATGCGGGCAATGTTTCGTGGTGGTGGGCCCGGTGGGCAGCGTCCTCCGGGACAAGGTGGACAGCCTGGTGGTCAACCCGGCGGCGGACAAGGTGGGCAGGGCGGTGGACAGAATAATGCGCAACGTCAGCAGGAAGAATTAGCTAAGCTTCCGCCTGAAGAACGTGCCAAACGCGAAGCCGAAATCAAGGCTCGTCAGGATGCTCGTCAGATTGAGATGAAAGCCGCTTACGAGAAGGCTCCAGAGGTGGATTACATCTGGAATTTCAGCGACTACAAATCTGAGGGCGGATTGAATCTACCCCACAGTTTGCGGAAATCAGTTGGCGGCGAGACTAACGAAGAATGGACGATCACGAAATACAAATTCAATGACAAAAACGTGAAGCCCGATAAATTCGAGAAAAAAACAAAATAAATAATCTAGCTTTGGTTGGGATAAAAATGCCGCTGAGAGAAATCTCAGCGGCATTTTTTAGCGCAGCCCCGGGAGCGCAGGCAGCCTGCCTGCGGCGGCGAGCAAAGCAAGGCCGCTGCCCCCGAAGGGTGCAGTTATCGGCGTAATTATTTTCTTGCGCGAGTTAAAAACAGCGACGCGGCGCACGCTGTTCGCAGGCAAGCTGCCTGCACTACTTTCAAAGGCATTGCTGCTATTTGTGATTTTAGTTATGCTCAGTCTCTATTCAATTTCAAATTACATCGGTGAGAAAAACTATGAACTCTATCAAAGGCCCCGCCATTTTTTTAGCGCAATTCCTCCGCGATGAAGCGCCCTACAATTCACTTGAAAATATCGCCGCGTGGGTGGCAGGTCTCGGTTTCAAAGGCGTACAACTTCCGTCGTGGGATCAGCGCATTTTTGATCTCGACACTGCCGCTGAATCACAAAGCTATTGTGATGACATTCGTGCTTTGCTCGACAAACACGGCTTGGTCGTGACCGAACTCAACTCTGCCTTGCAGGGGCAAACGCTGGCGATGCATCCGGCCTACAAAGAATTATTTTCAGGCTTTTATCCAGCAGGACTTGGCGAAAATGAACGGGTCGAATGGTGTACATCGCAGCTTATCAAATCTGTCCAAGCCTCGGTGAAGTTAGGCACAAACGCGATTCCGACGTTGAGCGGCGGCTTCGCGTGGCATTTATTTTATCCGTGGCCGCAACGTCCGGCGGGCATCATCGAAGAGGCTTTCACGGAGATGGCAAAGCGCTGGATTCCGGCGCTTGATGCGGCGCGGGACAACGGTTTGAGCTTCTGTTATGAACTGCATCCGGGATCGGATTTGTTCGATGGCGCGACGTTTGAAATGTTTTTGGATTACACAAAAAATCATCCGGCAGCGTGCATCAATTACGACCCCAGCCATTTTGTTTTGCAGCAATTGGATTATTTGCAATTCATTCAACTTTACGGCGACCGCATCAAAGCTTTCCACGTTAAAGATGCCGAGTTTCATCCGACGGGGCGGCAGGGTGTGTACAGCGGCTACGCATCGTGGGCAAATCGTGCCGGACGCTTCCGTTCGCTCGGCGACGGGCAGGTAGATTTCAAGCGCATCTTCACCTTATTGACCGAAGCCGGCTATCGCGGCTGGGCAGTGATGGAATGGGAATGCGCCGTGAAAAGCCCTGAACAGGGTGCACGCGAAGGCGCTCCGTTTATTGCGTCGCATTTGCTTGAAGCGACTGATGTGGCGTTTGATGATTTTGTAGGCGGGGAATCGGATGCGGGGCGGAATCAGAAGTTGCTGGGATTAGGGTAAGGATTAGCTCTGAAATTTTGTTTTTTTTGCGGCTGTGCCGCCTGATGTGCGGATAGGCTCTGCCTTTCCGCACGGTGGGTTATCAAGCAGGGCTATGCCCGTTTGTAGACTAACAGCCCCACACAAAAAAATAAGCCTACGGTTGGGCAGAGCCACAACCGCACATCAGGCGGCACAGCCGCAAACGTGGATGAAGTTTAAATCGTTGCTGGATAAAGAATGTTTTTGGGCACTTGAAATTGGTCATGCCGAATATGGGATAGATGGTGCGGTGTGGATACTTGAAGGAAAGCGAGAAAATCAATACCACGCGATTCGCAGATGGATGCCAAAGCCGGGTGGATTTCGTGAAGCCTGCGCATATCTACTAGAATTGTCAGAGCTTCCAATTAAGGATCGTGAAAGTTACTAAAAGAATATTCTTGTATTTGGAGGAATTATGACAAGCGATGAAATGATGGAAATCTACAAGCGAATTACGCGGGAGTTCGAGGCAAAAGGAATGACAGTTGATATTTCAATCCAGTCACTCCTGAATTCACATCCAGAGCAGCTTGTTGAGTTTACTCACAAATTAGCTAATTTTTTGGCGGATGAAATGGTTGCGAAGAACCCCGATCAATCAAGAGATGAAATCCGGCAAATGATTTATGACGGGTATCGGGAAATGTTTAGCTCGTCAATTGATAAGAAAATAGACCACAGATGACGCGGATTAAGCGGGTCTTCGCTGATCTGAATTTGATCCGCGTCAATCTGCTCAATCCGCGTCATCTGCGGTCTATTACTCTTCACCCGCAATTTTCACCAATTGCTTGCCCGTATTTTTCCCGTTCAGCATTTCAATAAAAGCCTTCGGCGTATTCTCAATGCCTTCGGCAAATTCTTCACGGTATTTGATTTTTCCCTGCTTGATCCATTCCGCCATTTGCTGCATTCCTTCGGCGTAGCGGTCGGCGAATTGAAAGACTAAAAATCCTTCGGCTCTGGCTTGTTTCATTAATAACATTCCCAACAATCGCGGCCCCATTTCCGGTTTTTCTAAATTGTATTGCGAGATTTGACCGCAGATCGAAATCCTGGCTTTGGTGTTGAGGTTGAGCAGTACGGCGTCGGTAATTGGCCCGCCGACATTATCGAAATACGCATCAATGCTGTCTGGGCAAAGCTCTCGCAACGTACTGACATAATTCGTCGTCGTCTTGTAATTGAACGCTGCATCGAAGCCTAATTCATTCACCAGCCAGTCAACTTTTTCGTCCGTGCCAGCAATGCCTACAACGCGGCAGCCTTTGATTTTGGCGATTTGTCCAACGAGTGAACCGACTGCGCCCGCTGCGCCGGAAACGACTACGGTTTCGCCGGGCTGCGGATTGCAGATGGCGAGCAATCCGAAATACGCCGTCATTCCAGGCATCCCTAACACACCAACCGAGGTAGAAATCGGCGCAAGGCTCGCATCAATTTTACTGACGCCTGCGCCATCAGAAATTGCGTAGGATTGCCAGCCGAAATTTCCTGACACGAATTCGCCGACGTGAAAATTCGGGTGATTGGATTCGATAATTTTGCCGACTGCGCCACCGACCATGACTTCGCCAATGGCTACGGGTTGCGCGTAGGATTTCACATCATTCATCCGCCCGCGCATGTAAGGATCAACCGAAAGATAATGAATGTTTACGAGGAATTGCCCATCGGCAGGCGAGGGAATCGGCGTTTCGATGATTGAGAAATCGGATTCTTTGGGAAAGCCAACGGGTCTGGCAGCGAGCGTGATTTGTTTGTTCATAAAATTATTTGAAAGCGATCTTTGGTTTTTGGACTTTGATCTTTGGTGAGGTTTTGTAATTCTTCAGTTTGAAATCAGTGCTTTGTGAATGATGTCGGCGGCTAATCATTTGGGTCGAAGCTCAAAGACCAAAAGCCAAAGACCCAAGACCGAATTTAAATTACCTTTGCAATTCTAAATTCTTCAATTTCTTTTTCATCAAATCCAAGGTCAAGCAAGACTTCATTCGTATGCTCGCCCAGCAATGGCGCGCGATGCTTGACTTCGCCCGGAGTCGCAGATAACCGCACTGGCGTTTCAGGAATTGGTACAGGATTTTTACTCCCCGGATAATCCATAAATTTGATCAGATTTCTAGCTTCAACCTGCGGATCGTTGAGGGCTTGCGCTACGTCGTTGACAGGGCCACAGGGAATTCGTGCGGATTCCAAAAGTGCAATGGCTTCGCTATTCGTATGCTGAGCGCACCACGCCTTCATCGCCTCGGTAATGATTTGAAAATTATCCCCGCGAGCCAAATCATCTTTGAATTTTTCGTCTTCGATAAAGTCGGCTCGTCCAATTAACTTTGCCCAGGCATTGAACATTGGCGCACCAACGATCTGCACCATAATCCAGCCGTCTTTGGTTTGATACGCATCGCTCGGAGCCGCATGAAAAGCCGCGTTGCCGCGTTGTTCGCGGACAATCCCGGTCACAGATCGTTCAGAAATCAGGGCGTGCATTATCATCATTCCGGTAGCGAGTAATGAGCCTTCGACCAATTGCCCTTGCCCGGTTCGTTCGCGTTCATACAGCGCAATCATTGTTCCAAATGCAGCGTGCAGGGCTGTCCCGTAATCTTCAAATGAAGCAGCGCTGCGAACCGGAACATCGGGAAATCCGGTCAGGCTCATCGCGCCAGACATTGCCTGCACAACAGAATCAAAACCGACGCGATTCGCGTATGGTCCAGTTGAACCAAACGCTGAAATCATGGTCAGGATAATGTCTGGTTTGATTGACTTGAGCGCTTCGTAATGCAGATTTAATTTTCTGAGCACGTTGAGCGGCAGATTCGCAATCACGACATCCGAAGTGGCGATTAATCTTCGCTTAATTTCCCCGCTCAGCGGATGCGCAGGATCAAGTGTAATTCCTTTTTTATTGCGATTCAGCCCCACAAATAAAGCACCATCGCCATTGTCAGAGATGGGAATTAAGGTGCGATCTTCGCCACCTTCGCGGCGTTCGATGCGGATGACTTCGGCTCCCATGTCTGCAAGCAAAGTCGCGCAGTACGGCCCCGCGATATAGCGTCCAAAATCCAGAACACGAATTCCTGCTAAAGCTTTGGTCATTGAAAATTTTCTCTGAAGTGAATATGTTGACGAATCGAAATTCAGACGTGATAGTAGTCAAAGAACGCGAAAAATCAAAATCGTTCAATTCATCTGATAAAAATATTTTTAGAGTTTCATGATTGTGGTGAGCAGCTCCGGTAGTGGTAAAAGGTTTCAGCGCCATCGGCGCGGCATCTTTGTAGTATCAGGTATGATTGATTTAGTAAGCTCCAGAGGAGCGACATCTCATATTTCGCTCCTCTGGAGCTTGGAGAATTTACAATACGGTTGCTATAAATATGTGACTCCGCTGGAGCCGAATTCGGAACTCTCAATATACGCACAGGCTGCAAATATTTATGAAAAACTTAGTAATAATAATTCTTATTCTTGGCGCTTTCGTTTCAACGGCGCAGGCGCAATGGACAAAACAGACGATCAATACGGAAGCTGCTTTTCGCGGACTTTTTGCCGTCAACAACAAAGTTTGCTGGGTAAGCGGCACGAAAGGAACAGTTGGGCGCACCGTTGATGGCGGGAAAAACTGGGAAGTGATTCAGATTCCCGAAGCTGACAAATTAGACTTCCGCGACATCGAAGCATTCAGCGCAAATGTCGCTTATATTCTCAGTATTGGCAATGGTGATGCTTCGCGGATTTATAAAACTACGGATGGTGGAAAAACGTGGAACTTACAATTCAAGAATCAAAATCCCAAAGCGTTTTTTGATGCGTTTGCTTTCTGGGATGAGCAGCATGGAATTGCGATGAGCGATTCCGTAGACGGGAAATTTGTCCTGCTGTCCACCAATAATGGCGGCGCTTCGTGGAATGAATTGCAGCCTGAAAAAATCCCCGCAGCTCTGCCGAACGAAGGTGGATTTGCGGCGAGCGGTACGTGCATTATTGCAAAGGGGAAAAGCGATGTCTGGATGGTGACAGGAAAAGCGCGCGTGCTACATTCAACAGATCGCGGGAAGAATTGGACGGTGGTCGAGACTCCGATTTTGACAGGAATTGATTCCGCCGGAATTTTCTCAATTGACTTCAAAGACAATAAAAACGGTATCATCGTCGGCGGCGATTATCGTGACACGAAACAAATTGGAAAGACGGTAGCAATCACTACAGACGGCGGAAAAATGTGGAGCTTGGTCGAGAATCAACTGCCGTTTCGCTCCGGCGTCGTGTATGTGAAGAATTCGATCATTGCCGTAGGCACTTCAGGGGCGAATATTTCTATTGATGGTGGGAAGAGTTGGAAGCCGCTTGATACTTTAAATTATAACGTCGTAAATGTATCTAAATCGGGAGCAGTATGGGCGGCGGGGCCAAAAGGGTTGATTTCGATGATCTCTAAATGAATGAAACTGACAAAACGGGCATAGCCCTCCTCGCTTTAACCGACCGGAAAGGCGCAGCCTTTCCGCACATCCGGCGGCGGAGCCGCGAAGAAACTGCATCATTGTGTTACGTCCTTTTAGGAGAAAAAATGTTACAGAAATTATTTTCAATTTTTCTTTTCGCTGTACTCATTGTTTGTGCGCAAGCGCAAATGGCTCCGCAAATCATGCATCCAATTCCTCCGATTGGTGTTGAAATTCCTGCGGCTGATCGCGCTGAACTAGAATCTGGCATCACCGCACTTGGCAAAGAAATTGAGTCGCTAAAAATCGAACTCAAAGACAAACCGAAATTATTGGAACTCTTGCCGGACATCCAGATTTTTTACAATGCAGCGTACTACGCGCTGAAATACAATGAAATTTTGAATCTCAAAGAAATCCCCGTAGCAAAAAATCATCTCAAGCAGGGAATGGAAAGAGCCAAAGAATTGCGTACCGGAAAGCCTTCGTGGACAAATCAAACGGGCTTGGTTGTGCGCGGCTACGTGTCGAAAATTGATGGCTCAGTTCAGCCTTATGGATTAGTCGTACCGCCAACTTTCCAGGCGAATTTACCGTTTCAGTACCGCCTTGATATTTGGTATCACGGGCGCAGCGAGACGCTGACGGAAACGAATTTTCTGAACGAACGACAAAAAAGCGCGGGACAGTTTACGCCGCCCAATACGTTTGTGCTTCATCCGTATGGACGTTATTGCAACGCCAATAAATTCGCCGGAGAAATTGATACGTTTGAAGCGTTGGAAAACGTTCGCCATCATTACCAGATTGATGAAAACAGAATTTCCGTCAGAGGCTTTTCGATGGGAGGCGCGGCTACGTGGCACATCGCCGCGCATCACGCTGGATTGTGGGCGGCAGCGGCTCCGGGTGCGGGCTTTGTCGAAACGCCGGAATATACGAAGGCGAACTTGAGCGAAGTTCCAGAGTGGGAACAAAAATTATGGAGGCTGAATGATGCGGCTTCATACGCGGGAAATTTTTTCAACCTTCCGGTTGTGGCGTACAGCGGAGAAATTGATAAGCAGAAGCAAGCGGCGGATGTGATGGCGCGTGAGATGAAAAAAGAAGGGATGGAATTAACGCATATCATCGGCCCGAAAACAGAACATAAATACCATCCCGATTCAATTCCCGAAATCAATAAACGCATTGATTCTATTGTGGCAAAAGGACGTGACCCGATTCCGAAACACGTGAAATTTTCGACGTATACGTTGCGCTATAACAAGATGTTTTGGGTGACGGTGGAGGGATTGGAACAGCATTGGGAGAAGGCGACTATTGATGCGGAAATTAAAGACGCAAGTACTGTGGTCATATCAACTAAAAACGTTTCTGCGTTCAGTTTGGAGATGCCTCCAGGGCTAAGTTTCTTCAGCGTAACAACGAAGCCGACAGTGATTGTTGATGGAAAAAAACTTGAAACGCTATCAGCACAATCTGATCGTTCATGGAAAGCTATGTTCATTAAATTAAATAATGAATGGACGACTCCAAATGAACCGATGTACCTCGTGTCCGGTGCTGCTACAATCTTAAAGTTTCCCTTAACTAAAAGTGCTACTCAATCAAGTTCTATTGAATTGCCTTCACATTCTTTTCGCTGGCGTCAAAAAGAGCACGGTTTACAAGGCCCCATTGACGATGCCTTTATGGATCATTTTATTTTTGTGCGACCAACGGGCAAAGCAGAGAATGACGCAATCAGTTCATGGGTAAATGCAGAATTGGAACGTGCGATCAGTCAATGGAGATCGCAATTTCGTGGTGAAGCCTTGGTAAAAAATGATGACGAAGTTACCGTGGAAGATATTACGAATAGTAATTTGATTTTATGGGGTGATGCTACGAGCAATAAAATTACTGAAAGAATTTGGTCGTTATTGCAGATCGAATGGGCGCGCGGAATAATTAAGATTGGCGAGAAAAGCTATCCATCTGCTTCTCACATTCCAATTTTAATCTATCCAAACCCACTCAATCCCAAACGCTACATCGTTCTCAATTCCGGCTTCACCTTCCGCGAAGCCGACATCTTGAGTAATGCCAAGCAGAATCCAAAATTACCAGATTGGGCAATTATTGACATCACGACTCCGCCGACGCCGTACAAGGTAGGGAAGATCGTCAACGCCGGATTTTTTGGCGAACAGTGGCAACTAAAGTAATCAGAATTAGGGAACTTTTATTGAAGCACCTACTTTTTGTGTTGTAGTTTTCATTTTTATTTCTATGATAGCGCTATGGCTGAAACAAATCATTCACTGACCACCCCTGGAAAATTACCGCATTGGGCGGAGGAATTAGCATTCAAGTATCGCGCTGGCGAAGCGTCACATTTTTTGCTGCACCATAACGTTTACGACTTATTTCGTTCGCGTAATGGATACGCTTCGTTGCTGACATTTTTGCAAAAAGAATTGCTCGGCGCGAAGAACGTGATTTGCTACAACCGCAGCGAAGGCATTACGTTTGATTCGGATGAAACGATGCGCCAATTCATTGCGCAGCAGCGCGTTGCCGATCCGCTGTTCAATCTTTCTTCAGCGTCGCAGCTCCCGCGTGATCCGGCGAAAGCGTTGCCGATGATTGAGCGATTCCTGATGTTTGCGGACAAGGTCGCCGTCATCATTAATTTTTTCGATACGATTATTCCTGCCGGAGAAATGAGTTATTTATCTAGTGATGACCGCAACGCGCTGGTAGCCCTGCAACGCTGGATGACCAGTCCGCGCCTGCTTGAATCTGATAATTTAGTCCTGCTCATCGCGGAAACCGTTTCTGATGTTCATCCCCGAATTCGTGAAAATTCACGGTTGGCAAATGTTCGGATTCCGTATCCTGACGAAGAGGAACGAACGGCGTATTTGACCGAATCGCTGGCGGCGTATTCGATGAAAGTTGAGATGAGTACCGAGCAGTTAGCTGCGATGACTTCGGGCTTGAATTTTATTCATTTGCGTTCGTTGTTGCGGGGAGCGCAGCTTTCATCCGATGGTCTGACGTTTGAAGACGTCCGCGCCAAGAAAAAAGAAATCATCGAATCGGAATGCGCTGGCTTGGTTGAATTTATTACGCCAAAGTTCGGTTTGGATACCGTCGGCGGATTGAAAGCCGCGAAGGATTTTTTGAGCGATATTGCCGAAGTCATTAAACAAGGCAACCGTGAAGAAGCTCCGATGGGAGTTTTATTTTCGGGTCCCGTCGGAACTGGCAAGACATTTTTAGCCGAATGCTTTGCGAAAGATTGCGGATTGAATGTCGTCGAATTTAAGAATTTCCGCGATAAATGGGTTGGCTCCACCGAATCAAATCTCGAAAAGATTTTGAATTTGCTGCAATCGCTTTCTCCGATTGTCGTGTTGATTGACGAAGCCGATGCCGCGCTCGGAAATCGTGAAAGCGGAGGCGACTCCGGCGTAGATCAGCGCGTCTTTTCCAAGATCGCCGCCGCGATGAGCAATACTGAAAATCGCGGTCGGATTTTATGGATACTGATGACTTCACGCCCGGATTTATTGCCGATTGATTTAAAGCGGCAGGGGCGATGCGAAGAACACATTTCGTTATTTTATCCCGAAGATGAAGCGGATCGTCTGGAAATCGCCGTGGCCATGGCCCGAAAAAATAAGATCATTCATGCGATTACGGATTGGACTCCGGTCAGTAAAAGCCCGTTGCATTTGTCCGGCGCAGACATCGAATCCATTTTGATTCGGACGCGCCGCGTCGCCCGTCTCGCCAAACATCCTGAAGTCACGAACGAAGATTTGAAAAGTGTGGCGGATGAATTCACTCCGGCGCGAGATGAGGTTGCAGTTGGTTATCAGGAATTAGTCGCGGCGCGTGAAGCGACTTCAAAAGCCATGTTGCCGAAGAGATTTCAGGCGATGACCAGTGCCGAGTTGACGGCGAAAATTGATGAGCTGCGGATGTTTGTAAGATAAAACTGGGAAGAAGAGTAGCCGCGAATTACGCGAATTTTTGCGAATAAAACGAGACAGGATTGACAAGATTTTTTCATGATTAACAAGAATTTGTTTTTAAGAATTCTTGTTAATCTTGCAGCAAATCATGTTAATCCTGTCTAAAAATATTCGTGAAAATTCGCGTAATTCGCGGCTAACTCTTTTCTGGAAGCATTAGTGTATACTCAAACGCTTATGCCCGAAGAAATACAAATTCATATCAACTCCGATCAGGCTGGTTTTCGCATAGACGCTTTTCTGGCGCAGGAACTCCCGCACAAATCCCGTTCTTCGATCCAAAAAGTCATCACTGAAGGCGATTGTTTGGTCAACGACAAAGTTGTCAGGTCTAGTTATAAGCTCCGCCCCGATGACGACATTAAAATTGAATTGCCCGATGTCATTCCACTGCATGCAGAAGCAGAAAATATTCCGCTCACCATCGTTTATGAAGATGATGACATTATCGTCGTCAATAAACCTGCGGGGCTGGTAGTTCATCCCGGAACCGGCATTAAATCCGGGACATTGGCGAACGCGCTGGTCTACCATTTTCAGCAATTGAAATCATTGGACGCGATTCGCCCCGGCATTGTGCATCGTTTGGATGTCGGCACTTCGGGCTTGATGGTGGTAGCGAAAACGGAAGCCGCACAAGTGAATCTGGCTTCACAATTCGAGCTTCGTAAAGTCCGCAAAATTTATAAAGCGCTGGTGTATGGTGTGACGAATGATGAGGGAAAGATTGAAATGCCCATCGGGAGAGACCCGCGCAATCGCGTCAAGATGTCGGTTCGTCCCGAAGGGCAGGGGCGATACGCGCTGACTTTTTATAAGGCGGCGCGTCGGTTTGAAGATTTTACGTTGCTCGACGTACAAATCAAAACCGGACGAACGCACCAAATTCGTGTGCATTTGTCACATCTGAAATTTCCCATTGTAGGAGATGTGGGCTACGACAGCGGACGCGTCAAGTCAGTCAAAAATGCGCAATTAAGAAAAGCGATTCAGAATTTGAATCGCCCTTTTCTGCATGCGGAACAATTGAGCTTTACGCATCCGAATGGGAAGGTGATGGAATTTACGGCTGCGATGGATGAGATTTTGACAAGGTTTCTTGAAGTTGTCAGTGCTTAGTCGTTCTTGTACAAAATGATGTTTTAATAAAACTCATTATGATTATGGTTTGGCTAAATAATGAATTTTTACCTGCCTATCTGCGCTCAGTGGTTTTTGGTAAATGCTGAGACCTGCCTCGTCCGATGTTCCCGAATAACTAACAAGTAGCTCCCGATTTGTTTGCCATCTTAATTCAATTTTACTTTTGCAGGATACGTCGAAATTAAATCCGCCTTGTACCTTTTCTTTTTCCCAACTGAACGGGGAATCCTTTTTATTAACGCTGACTCGTTGAAAACACCAACCTGCGGCTCCACCACCCATTGCAACGTGAGTTGTCGCAACATATTCTCCATCAGGGGAGCCAACTGTATCCGTAATGTTTACAGTTTCACCACCTGCGTCACCAGCAAGATTAAATAGATCATCAAAGATTGTTTTACCAAGATACCCCAAGAACCAAAGTGTAAAGATCATAGCAAAGGAACTAATGAATCCTAGTGAGAAATAGATTATTGGTTTTCTCATATAAGTGCGAGCTTGCTTCTAATTCCTAAAATGACTCTCATCCCGCCTCCGGCGAAGAAAAATTTCCACCTTTGATCACTACTAATAAGCTTCACGACGATGCCGGACAGCAACAATCTCGACGATCTTTTCCTTGTCGTTGATTGAGTAAAGAACCCGATAATCGCCAATTCGAATACGCCACAAATGGTTTTCTCCAACGAGTTTTAAGCATCTCGGGGGGCAGGGTTCCTCTGCAAGCGATTCAATTTTAGGGAAAATACGATTGACGATTGAAGCATCCAATGCTTCCAATTCTTTGATGGCTGAGCGAACAAAAGTAATCGTATAATCAGCCACGGAGCTTTCCTTGTTTTATCAGACTTTTCTTGACGGACTCTAAAGATTCCCTCGGTTCCTTTGCACGTGATTGAGCAACCAAACTGTCATAAAAGTCTTCCCAAATTTCTCCATACTTTTGGAGGTTGATTTGGACAGCTACTTTCTGACCTCTGTCGTTAGAAACGAATTGAATACCTTTCATACTTTCTCCCGAGCTGATAAAGCGACTCATAAAGATTATGAGTCGCCTCTGATTTACACATACACGGAAAAAACTGTCAATCTGAATTTATCCTTTGAAATGACTCTCATCCGCCTCCGGCGAAGTGAAAATTCCGCCTTTGATTTTCGGAGCAATAATAATTT
>JAYVRW010000268.1:0-15723 GCA_043775925.1 Blastocatellia bacterium | reverse complement strand
AAACGCGCTTCCAGGCATTATCGCGGCTGGCTTCCGGCACAACCAGAGTCGCACTTACCGCTAAGACATGACGTTGATCGTTGTCAGAGCGTCCGCGCTCGTCACGCAAATTTGCATTGTCCTGTGGCGTAAAGAAAAATGCCGAACCCGTCGTATCAATCGCCTTTGAATACGTGTAAGAAAGCCTCCCGCCCAGCCAACCTTTCAGACGATGATTCAGCGAAATCAACAAGCCGTTGTAAGACGAATTGCCGGAGCTTTCATAACGACTGATGTTACCGAAATTCGGATTCGGACGACCGAGATTGGCAACGTTTTGTGCGGTTGCCTGTGCTGCCGTCAGAGTTGGTACATTCACATTACGCGAAAGAATAAGGTGCAAGCCACGTGTGTTCAGATAGCCCACCGACAGCGAAGTATTTGACGATAATTCACGTTCAATTTGCAGGTTGGCTTGTTGCGAATACGCATTGCCAATGTTTGGATCAATGCTTGTAATACTTGGCAAAAATCCTGTCGGGAAAGTTGTCGCGACGCTTGGGAATGCAGGTGCTCCAGCTTGTCCAAATGAAAATGAAGCAACTTTATATTTCGTTCCGTCACGCTGAATCGCATTTGAGGTTGCACGCAGCGGAATGCGGTCGTAATAAAGGCCGTAGCTCGCACGAATCACTGTCTTGTGATCTCCGGGCGCGTACACAATCCCCAAACGCGGCGCGAAATTATTTTTATCGGTGTTGATGGGGTTCGGCAAAAATTGCAGGTCATAACGCACTCCAAAATTCACTGTCAGATTTTGCCGCACACGCCATTCATCCTGCGCAAAAAATCCGAGATTCGGATTCGCTTGAAACAGGCTCGGCACGCCGAATGCCTGCTGGTACGTCACATAACGCCCAGCCTGCAAGTTGGCAACGGAAGAAAATGTATAGGCTCCCTGCAACGCGCCGGGGAACAAAATGTTCACACGGTTGTACAAAAAATCTGCGCCGACTTTGAATGAATGCGCGGCTTTGCGGGTTGTAACGCTATCTGCAAATTCAAACAGATTGTTGTCGCGTCCCGTCGGCGATGAAGTCGAAGTGCCGAGATTGGCTACGCCGGAAATCGTGATTGCCGGGCCAGTCAAATCATTGGCAGGCGCGCTTAAATTGCTGTGCGTGAATTGAAACCGCGCTTCGTTCGCGGTGTTGGCGCCAAACGTAGCGACTTCGCTGACAGCAAAGGTTTGATCTCGATTTTGCAATGAAGTCCCGCGACTGGGTGCGCTGAGTCCGCCAACACCGCGTGCGTTACCGCTGCTGATGTCATAAAAGCTGTACCGCGCCGTCAACAAATTCGTCTCATTCAAGCGATGATCGCCACGTAAAAAAATGTTGCTTGTATTGTAGCCCGTGGCGATCAGCCCTGTTTCTGCGCGTAGTCCCGTAAATTTGAGTACGTCAAGCGCGGCATTAATCGCCGTGACATTCGCAGGTAGAATCGTGACTACGGTTGCGTTGTGCAATCGCGTTTGCTCAAAATTTCCAAACCAAAAAGTACGATCACGTTTGAGCGCACCGCCCGAACTCACGCCGTACTGCGTTTGTGTGTATGGGTCTTTCGTCGTCGCCAACGGATTGCGCGCATTGGCGCGTTGATTGCTGAGAAATCCGTAAGCGCGACCGTGCCAATCGTTCGAGCCGGATTTCGTCACGACGTTGACGATGCCGCCGGAAGCACGTCCGAATTCTGCGATACCGCCCGACGTAATCACCTGAAATTCACCAATGACTTCGTGGCTGAAATACGAGCCGGGCAAATCCGCTGCATCGTCATTCGCAGACAAACCATCAATCACAAAACCATTGTTAATATTGCGTTGTCCCGCCATGTTGAGCTGTGTGCCGGGCACGGCAGAAGTTTCCGCGAAGCGTTGATTCGCTACCGGATTGCCGCGTGTAACGCCCGGCGTGAGAGCCGCGAGATCAAGATAGTTACGCCCATTCAGCGGCAAATTATCAATCTCTTTTGGGCGGATTGTTTCGGATAATTGGGTGCGAACGCTTTCCACAACCGAAGGCTCATCTGTGATAATAAAGGGATCATAGCTCGTCGCCGGAAGGTAAAGCTGAAAGATTAAATCAACGGTTTGGCCTAACGATAAAATTATTGACCGCCACGCTGATTGAAAATTTGTAGCCTCAACTTTCAGTTCGTATTTTCCTACGGGCAAAAACAAAAAATGATATGTGCCTTGTGTGTTGGTTGTCGTTGTCCAGGATAAATTTTTGTCAGTGTTCGTCACAGTAATTTTCGCATTCAAAATTACTGCTCCGGTTTGGTCTACTACACGTCCAGTCAATGTCGAAGAATCCATAGATTGCTGCGCCAGCCCTGGCGTCAAGGCTGTAATTAAGATTAATATCAGTGCGATGAACATTGGGCTGAAAAGCCCTTGCTTGCATTTTGAGGTCATTTCTTTTTCTCCTAAATTTAGATAAAAATTAACGCGCAGATACTGTCAGCATCCGCTACATTGATAGTTTGTTTTAAGAGAAAATCGGAGGCGCTCGTGGAGAGGATTTTTTGAGGCGTAAATATTCCTGCTGCTCAATTCGGCTTCGGTAAATGTTAGTTTGCGTCGCTTCGTAGGAAATATTTAGAGCTGCGGTTTCGAGGTTAGTCAGAGATGAAAACGCATTCGCGGTAACTTGCGCCGTCGCACAATTCTTGTCGCAGGCAGATTGCCATTCACTGACGGCAGGAAGGTCTTCGCCGTCGCTCTGTGCGTGAAGGCTGGCAAAGCGTCCCGCCGCGCAACAGCAGTATCCTTCTTCCTCGCAGCATTCCATCGTGCAGCCATTAAGCTGCGGCATCGCTAAGGTCAACGGCGAGATAAAGCTCCCAAAACACACGATCACGAGTAACGCAAAAGCGCGGCACCACGCGGTCAGGTTTTGGTGTTTTGTTTTCATCAGGAAAATAAAAATAACACGACGCATGAACGTAGCGCAATCCTGCCAAGGTTGCGACAGCCTTTGCGAAGCGCAAAGGCTCCTCTCTTCCACCACTGCAAATTATATTTCTACTACCAACAGAAACACGCACTGTTTGGAGTTCACGCCCTTACTACGTGCGGGCTTCCGCATCTTTTTCGCCATTCATTTTTGGTTGAGTACCGGCCACAGCCCATCTTTCATTTCGCGCAAGGTAAGTTTGCTCGGATCAAGCACCACGTGTTTTACTTTTTTGCGATTCCACGTGTAGGTAACATGCACCATTCCATCATGGGTTTGAATCACTGCGGGATAGGAATATTCGTCGTTCGGCGATCCCGCTTCCAATACGTTGGCAGCCTTCCACACTTTGCCATCTTCACTGACGGCGACATTCAGAATGCCTCGACTTCCCCATTGGCCAGACTTCGATACGACGTGATTGTAAACCAATAAATGACGCCCATCTTTCAGCGTCACACCGTCAATGCCGGAGTTCGGATTCGGTAAGGAAGTCGCCACTAATTGGCTCCACGTTTTGCCATTATCCGCTGACCACGACTCGACAATTTTTCCCTGTCGACTGCGAAAGAGGGATTGTAATTTCCCGCCTGGATGAAAAAATACAGTAGGTTGAATGACTCCAAATTCTTTGCCATCGTTGATCGCTGCGGTGCGCTGCCACGTTTTTCCTAAATCCGAAGTCCGTTCAAAATGCACACGCCATCCATGATCTTCACTGCTCGAAGGACACAGCAAATCTCCGTTACTTAATTCGACTGGTTTATTTTTGATCGGCCCGGCAATGCCGTCTGGCAGGCGCGTTGACTTACTCCAAGTCTTCCCGCCGTCGGTGGAATTCATCATCATTCCCCACCACGAATCAGGGTTGGGACCAACTTTGTAGAATAATAACAACGCGCCGGATTTCGGTTGATACAAAACCGGATTCCACGTTGGGTAACGCTTCGTCGGAGATTCGACACCATTGGCAACTTCAACCGGAGTTGTCCACTTCCCTTTTTCCAGACGCGCTACCCAGATGCCGACATCAGGATTTTTTTCTTTCGTACCGCCAAACCACGCGGCTACCAAAGTGCCTTTGGATTCCGCCAGCGTAGACGCATGGCATTCAGGATACGGCGCCGTCTCGTAGATGAATTCAGTTTTGATGACTCCGGTTTGCGCAAAGCAAGTGAAGGTGAAGATGTTAGTAACAATTAAGAGAAAAAAGTTTTTTAGAATTTTCATATTCATCTCATTCAGTTTCATCAGGAATATCTGCGATCATAGCTTCCGACCATTCAAGAGCTTCTGCTTCCCGTTCGACATCCATCGCCATTTCACGGTAAGCGTCTTCAAGGTCTTCATTAGTAATATTTGGTCGAGCAATATTTTTCAGCATATTCAACGCCACCGCTTCCGCTGCTTTAATTCCATCAATGCCTGCCGAAAGAATGCCTCCGGCGTAGCCTGCGCCTTCACCTGCCGGATACAAACCTTCGGTATTCAAACTTTGCCCATTGTCTTTGCGTTTGATGCGAATCGGTGATGACGTGCGCGTTTCAATTCCTGTTAGCACCGCATCATTCATCGCAAAGCCTTTGATCTGCTGATCGAACGCGGGAAGCGCTTCACGAATCGCGGCGATGGCGTAATCAGGCAGGCTTTCGCTCAAATCTGTCAGCAACATTCCAGGCGTGTATGACGGCTTAACGGAACCAAATTCTTTGGAAGGACGACCCGCGAGAAAATCTCCGACAAGTTGCCCTGGAGCCTTATAATTACTGCCTCCAAGTTCAAAGGCGTACTCTTCCAGACGGCGCTGAAATTCGATTCCGGCGAGCGGATTGCCGGGGTAATCATCGGGCGTAATCCCTACGACAATCGCGCTGTTCGCATTCTTTTCACTGCGCGCATATTGGCTCATGCCGTTGGTGACAAGTCGTCCGGCTTCGGATGCAGCGGCGACTACCATCCCGCCGGGACACATACAAAAACTATACACCGAACGACCATTTTTGCAGTGATGCACCAGCTTATAATCCGCCGAGCCGAGCAGCTTATGACCTGCACTTTCACCGAAGCGACATTCATCAATTAAACGCTGCGGATGTTCGATGCGAAAGCCGATAGAAAAAGGTTTTGCTTCAATGTAAACACCACGCTTGAAAAGCATCTGGAACGTATCGCGGGCACTGTGTCCAACGGCGAGGACGACGTGTTCGCTGGCAATAAATTCTCCGCTGGCGAGTGTGACGCCGCGCACTTTTCCAGCTTCGATTTCGATGTCTTCGACGCGACTTTGAAAGCGAATCTCACCGCCAAGCGCTTCAATCGTAGCCCGCATATTTTCGACGAGTTTGACTAATTTATACGTGCCGATGTGCGGCTTATTAATGAAAAGAATTTCTGGTGAAGCTCCAGCATTGACGAGTTCGTGCAGAACTTTTCTGCCGAGATATTTGGAATCTTTGACCTGACTGTAAAGTTTACCATCCGAAAATGTGCCTGCGCCGCCTTCGCCGAATTGCGCATTGGATTCAGGATTCAAACCGCCTTCGCGCCAGAATCCGAACGTGTCTACGGTGCGTTCGCGGACAGCTTTTCCGCGCTCCAAAATGATGGGACGAAACCCCATCTGCGCGAGCAGCAAGCCGGCAAACAAACCGCAAGGCCCTGTTCCAATGACTATTGGACGCATCGGAAAATCGCGTGGAGCTTGGACTACCATTCGGTAAGTTGTATCTGGAGTTAGAAAAACATGCGGATCAGGCTTGAAAAGCTTCAGCAACTTCTCCTCGTTGGAGGTTTCGACATCCAAAATATAAACCAGCAGAATGGCGGATTTTCTACGCGCATCGTAGCTGCGTTTATAAATTGAGAAGCTCTTCAATTCTGCGCTGGAAATATTTAGTTTTTTCAGAATCGCCGCCTGAATCGCATCATCAGAATGATCCAGCGGTAGCTTTATTTCTGTCAGTCGTAGCATAAATAAATTCTGACTTAGACAGGATTAACAAGATGCACAGGATTTATGAATACCTGTGTTTATTGATCTTTCCTGCTAATCCTGTCAATCTTGTAAACCATGTCTAAGTTTTTTTTCTTAATAGTCTAGTCATCAAATCTTCCGCGAATTTCGGTGAAGCATCATAGCAATACTTCACACGGCGTTTAGCTTTGATTCTCTTTCCAGCCAATAAATACGGCTTTTCTCGTTGCGGGTTGACATCATCCGGCAGCACTTTAATTTCTGCAAATAACTCTTCCAACGTCATCAATTTCGGCGAAGTCAAATATCCAACCGCCAGCGTATCGAAGGGATTGAAGCCATCCAAGCCTAAATCATTCTTCCATTTCTTCAGCCAATCAGAAGCCGGAGCGTACAACCATTTCGTCGCTTCGGTGCCTTCTGCCAAACGTTTTAATTCGGCTTCGCGCAACCAGACTTTTGACGAAACTTCCCACGGCGCAAAAACCAATGGAACCGATGAATCCAATAAAACCTGAAATCCCGGCGCATCCAATTCAAAATTAAAATCTCGAAACGGGCGTGGTTGATCGGGCCTGGAGATGAAATGTTGATTGGGGCGGCGTCCGGCAACGACAATAATTTCGATAATATTTTTGCTGAGTTCGGGGTGAAGTTTCAGTAACGACGCAACATTCGTGACAGGGCCAAGTGCGAGGATTATGAGCTTTTCTTTTTTCAAAGCATTCGCCATGGCGCGGACGGCTGCGGTCTCTTCGCCAAGCTCTAAAGCATTTTTTGCGCCAGGAAAAATCTTCAATCCTGGCGGCGCAAAGCGGTTCACAATTTCCTGCCCCATCAGCCACGCCTGCTCAAATGGAGCGTTGCCAAAGACGACACTGATGCCGCGAATTTTCAGTTCGGGTGAATGAAAGGCTTGCAACAAAGCGAATCCATCATCAACTTCATGACCGCCAAGCTGGACGGAAGGATCGGTATCAATCCAAATAATTTTTTGTTTGAGGTTTTGCGCTGTGGTGTTAAGCATCATCAGTATCGTCAGTAAAATCAGAGTTAGTAATCGTTCCATAGAAAATCAATTCAGATGAAGAAGCACGCACGAAGTAGTGTGCGCCCTTACTTCGAGTGGGCTTCTGCAAGGCATAAGTCACGCGAGAACTCCAACAATTTCGTTTTTTCACACAACCCATAGTCTAACGGAAGCTGTGCAACTCCGATCAGGCGGCGCATGATTTCGACGCCGGCGAACTTCCACATCAAATTTTCATCGAAAGATTCATCATAACAGTTCAGCGCGAAACTAATCAGCGCAGGGCTTTGATGCGCTAAATGCAAATGCGCCATCATCACGCCAAGATCGAATTCCGGCGGGCCAAAAAAACAAAACTCAGGGTCAATCACGCGGACTCCTTGAGAAGTTTTCAGCCAACTGCCCGGAAAATAATCACCGTGCAACAAGGTCGCGCCATCGCTTAAATACAACGCGCCAAGCTCTCGAATTATTTCAGCATACCGCGCATCATTTTTTAATGATAAGACCGCTTCGTGAAGTCCCGGCGTGATGGCATCAAGATCGAAACCATTGTCTTGCATTAATGGAAAATCAAAAATATGAAAATGATTCAATGCCCGCATCTCACGATTTGCGAATTCGGCTTTGAATTCCGAATGCTTAAACGAACGACGCAAAGTTGATAACCATTTCATCAGCTCTTCAAGTTCAGCTTGCGCCAGAGTTTCTCCGCGATACAAGGCAGTAAAATCAAGCGCTTCACCCAAATCTTCCAGCGCGATGAGGCGCGAAATTTTGTCGAGTCCGATTAATTTCGGCATCGCCTGCGCCACATCCGGCACTTGCGAAGTGACTTCATAAAATCTTCCTTCGACCAAAGCACGATCCCACGGGGCGGCAATGGATGGATATTTTTCAACCCACGGACGCGCCTGTTTGAGAATGAACGAACGCTCATTTGTTTTGACTCTGAGCGTGAAATTCATGTTGCCTTCCCCGGCTTTGGTGGCACTGTTTATTCGCTCGGTTAATGTAATCCAGCCCTGTATTTGCAGATAGTTTGTCAGCTCTGACAAACTATCTACCGCCAGAAAATAAGCGTTTGGATTTTGTTTTTGAAAGTCCTCTTTGTTTGTCATCAACGATTTTCCCCGGCTCCAGCAGAGCAAAATTCAAGTATACCCCGTCGCTACCGCTCAGGGTACAGTACCGCGAGCCGTAGCGAGTCGGGTTGCATTAAAAAAAGCCGCCTGACCTAAATCAAGCGGCGTCAAATTCCAAACAGGAGGAAGAAAGAAATTGTTACGGTTTTGCTTTCACCGTTAGTGGCAACTTGTTTGAGAAGGGACTGGTGCTGCTTTGGGTTTGAAAAACTTCAGCCGCCCCAGGAACGAGATCGTTAGGAAGAACCCCTGATAACGCACCATTTTCCAGCTTCAGCAAAAGTGTGGACACGACGAATTGTTTATCACCTTGTTTGAAGACCACGACAAAGTTTTTATTCAGATTTTTACCCGTCAGCGTGAACGCTCCACCCTGCACGATTTCAGTGGGAGAAATCGTTTCCAGAACCGGAATCGGGATTGCCAGGACTTTGAACTTCATCGCATTGGAGGCAACGCCTGGTGGCAAACCGTTGATCGAGGGCGCATCAGGTTGCGTCAAAACAATCACGTCATAATCTCCGGCAGGTAAATCAGGCACGACGGAAGAAACTGTGATCGCATCCGCCTTGACCGTACGTGGATCAAGTAACAGGAACTTCTCGCCCTGCTTGAAGATGACGCGGTTACGTCCAGCATCCGTTTCAAAGCCTTTGCCTTTCAGAACAAAGGCCGCGCCGGGTAAACCTTCTGCCGAAGTGATGGATTCCACCACAGCAGCAGGCGGCAGCACAACTTTAAAGAAGACCTTGTTCGAGGCTGTGCCCGGGGGCAACCCATTCAAGCTCACAGTGCTTTCAAGATTAGTGACAACAAAAATTTCGTAATCTCCGGCAACGACTTTCGGAACTGCGCCTGAGATAAACGTTTTGCCATCAGATTTGACGGAAGCCGGATCAACTTGAATCAGACGTTCGCCTTGTTTGAAGAAGATAAAATTCCGTTTTACTTCAGGATCAAAACCGCTGCCCGTAATCGTGAAGATTGAGGATGCCTGTCCCTGCGGCGGAGCAATCGAAATTAGAAGTGCGGCAGCGGGAGCCAGCACTTTGAATTTCAGCAAATTCGATTTTTCGCTCGGCGCACCATTTTGATAAGTAATCGCAAAGACTTCGGCATCACCCGCGATCATCCGAGGCACGATACCTGTCACGATCAACGAACCTGCCGGAGCATTTGGCGAACTGACTACTTTCAAAAGTTCAGGGCTGGCAGGAAAGATTTTGTCTCCGATTTTGAAGAAAATACCATTCTGTTTCGGATCAAGTGAGAACCCTGTACCAATGAGATAGAACGCCGTCCCCGGTAGAGCCGCAGTGGGATTAATTGAAGCCAATTGCGGTGCGGCTGGCGCTGTCACCGTAAATTTCAATTTATTCGATGGTGCGCTTGGCACTCCGTCCGTTAGTGACGAGACAAAGATCAGCGCATCACCCGGTGTCAATCCTGGCACGGCGCCAGATAAAATGATTCCGGCTTCAGGAGAAACGTTGGTCGGATTGGTAATTTTTAAAGTTCTGGGATCAACCGAAATAATGCGATCTCCCTGTTGGAAGAAAACAGCATTTTTTATGGCTTCCGCATTCAACCCTGATCCACTCACATTAAAAATCGAACCAGGTGCGCCCGCTACTGGATTCACAGTACTCAGCACCGGTGCAGGAGGTGTGATGTACACCGTAGCCTCACCTTTGCGCGTGTTATCCGGTGTGGCATCATCTACTGTTGCTCCCAGTTTCGCCAGCACAGTTCCTTTACCCGAAATACTGCTTTTAACTTTGAAAACACCTTCCGTCTTCCCAGCGTCAATTATCAAACTGGCCGGAGTAATTTCAAGCGTGACACCTTCGCCGTTGCTCAGATTAATTGTCGCAGGCGCAGTCAACGCACGTGAAAGGACAATTTTCAATTCAACCGCGACACCCGGAGTAGTCCTGACATCCATCGGACGAATCAATAACGCCAGCGGAGGAGCTGCTGGAAGCTTAATCGTGCCTGCATCCGTGATGCCCTGAATGACGCCAACAACAGATTTACTGGCTTTCAGAGGAGCGCCTGTTGGCGTGAAAAATAAAACTTCAACATTGAGGTTTTCGCCTGCTTTGACGCGAACACCTTTGATTTCAAATTTACCGTCTTTGTCAGTCACTCCGGCACGTCCACGCACTAAAACACGAGCTTTCGTGACAGGCTTGTCGTTGCTGTCTACCACCGTTCCGATCACAGTCGTAATCGGAGCCTGATCCGCTGGAAGCGCGATAAACCACACCGTCGCCACGTCAATTAATCCGGTAGCGACGATAGCTTTGCCGTCAGTGCTGACGACTGCCTGACCTTTTTTGACGAACGCAGAAGGCGCAACCTTTGAACGGTAAGCGTACAAATCAACGCTGGTTCCCGCTGCGAGATTTTCAGTATTTGGAAAACTAAGCGTCGCCTGGCCACCGTCTTTAGTGCCGAACGTTGTTCCCATTGGCGTAATCAAAGCCGCCCCAATCGGGAAAATTCCTGACGGGAGAATGGCGGGTAAACGACCATCCAGGAGCAAGCGCAACACTCCAAGTTTGCCAGTAGTTTTGCCATCAGGGAAAGTAAAGGTGGAAGGAATTGTCAGCTTGACTCCATCGTTTTCAAGCACAACAGGAGCCGGATCAACTTCAAGTTGATTTCCCGTGAAAGGACTCGCCGCCGAGGTATAGCTACCAATCCCACTTGGCAGATAAACGGAATACCCAAGTTCATTGTCACGACCTTCGCTAACGACCGTACTGAAGCTGATGTTGGGTAAACCCAAATTAGCGGGGAAGTTACTGGTATCGAAACTTAATTCAACTGTCCCGCGTGGAACTCCGGTCAATAAAAATCGGCCTGCGGCGTCAGTGACAGTGCTAACATTCGCCCCGGTTGCGCTGACCAACATTCCGGCAATCGGAGTATCAGAACTACTGAGAACAGAACCTGAAACAGAAGTTTGAATGGTCAAAGCAGAATCACTCTGACGTTCGCCGAGGGTATTGCCTGCAACGACTTTTCCTGAAGCAACTCCGTATGGAAGGACGAACGTCATGGAAGTTGGCGAAACCGATAGAACTTGTCCCGCAGATGAACCAATTCTTACCGAAGCAGCGCTCACCGATGAAGCGAAATTTGTTCCGGTCAGCGTAATGATTTGTCCGGCAGTGGCTTGCGTGGCACCAATACTGGTAATGACTGGCGCTCCCGCTGGAGCTTCAGGATTACCACCAACATTGATCAAAACAGGGTTGCTGGTCGTAGTGCCATCTGAAATAACAACTTCCAATAAACCCTGACCCGTTAATGACTGAGGAACGTGAATATTGATTTGATCAAGACCAACATAAAATTGTTGTGACCCTGCATATTCAACCGAGGCATCAACACCTCCGATTTGTGCTTTGACATCCTGTCCATTACGGATGCCCGTCCCGAACAACACGAGATATTGTCCTGGCGGTACTGTATTCAGCGAACCATCGCCATTGACGATAGGAGAATAGGCAACTCCATCCGCCGTCACTAATGCGGCGGCAACACCAGTACCTGCCTGATTAAAAGTAAAAAGGCTCAGGCTTTGTGACGCCATCGTCAATGAACCTTGTGCCACTGGATTGCCCTGATCGTCGGTGACGACAACTATTGCTGGCGCGTCAAGCTCTGTTTGAGAAGGAACAATATAATTTATCTGACTCGGCCCGACGTATAACAATTCTGCCGCTCGATTATTAACGAGTACACGCAAACCGCCCAACGAAGTGGGCAGTTGAATCCCCGGAGTCACAGCGTCTACATCCTGTGTCGCCAAGCTTTCAGTCGTAGTCAACTGAGAGCTGAATCCTGACACGATGCTATCTGGTGAAACTGCTGGTTGATAACGCGCAGCATCTACGGTCACAAATGATTTTACGCCCTGCGCCGAGAGGTTGGCGCCCAGCGTGAGGAAAAGAAAAAGAGCGCTCAAGAGCGCCCTGGTTGATAATCGAATGGACATGTTGCTTTTTCCTAAATTGGTAGTAGTTATTGGTCACGATGAACCTAGCCAGTGCGGGTGGAATCTATGTTCACTTCCCTGTCACCTGATCCGCAACAGTAATGGCAACTGGCGTTCCATAACAGCTCGACACAACTTGAAGACCCTATGTTTATTGGTTATCTCTATGATTCTTCAGGGAATAAGAGAAATTGAAAAGGCTGGCAGCTACGCACAAAATAGTTCTCGAAACATTCGTATCATACGATTGCTAGAACTCAGTAATGCGGGTGTCGGGAATTGTCAGTGGGAGGTGACGGAAAATGGAGGGTGGTAAGAAAGATGCTGGATACTTGAATAACATGCAAGTATCCCAACATCTAAAATCCAGCATCTACTTCTAATACTCAACCGCTCGCGCCGAAACCTTACGATGTTCGCGGCACATTTTTTCAGCGGGAATGGCTTTGCCGGGATTGCATAATCCGGTCGGATTAAAAACTTCTTTGACTGCCAGCATCGCGTCCAGCGAAGCCTGATCGAAGATCATTGGCATGTATCCGATTTTATCAATGCCGACGCCGTGTTCGCCAGTGATCGTACCGCCCGCGTCTACACAGAGTTTCATGATTTCTTTGCCGGCAGCGTGAACTCGTTCGACCTGTTCCGCGTCCCGCGCATCGAAATTTATGCTCGGATGTAAATTACCATCTCCGGCATGAAAGACGTTACATAAACTAATTTCGTACTTCGCGGCGATGTCGTAAATCGAAGCCAGCACCTGTGGAAGTTTGGTACGCGGGACAACTGCGTCCTGCACAAATAAATCAGGGCTGACCCGTCCGAGAGCACCAAATGCGCCTTTGCGTCCCGCCCATAATTTTTTGCGCTGATATTCATCACGCGCTTCGCGCACAGCACGTGCTCCGAATTCCATACAAATATCTTTGGCGCGTTGTGTTTGCGTATCAAGCCCTGCGGTCAATCCGTCTAATTCGACAATTAAGCACGCCGCCACATCGGTTGGATAGCCTGCTTTGTAAATCGAAGACTCCACCGCTTTGATGGTTGGCTGATCTATCATTTCCAGCGCAGCGGGCAACATGCCTTCGGCGATAATCGCAGAGACAGCGCGGCTGGCTTCGTTCACATCCATAAAATCTGCGAGCAGCGTCACAACCGTTTGCGGATTACGACAAAGCCGAACCGTTATTTTCGTAGCGATGCCCAGTGTGCCTTCACTCCCGACAAAAATCCCCATCAAATCGTAGCCAATTGAATCGGCTCCATCGCCGCCTAAATTCACAATTTTGCCGTCGGGTAAAACGACTTCGACGCCGAGAATATGGTTCGTCGTCATCCCGTATTTCAAACAATGCGGGCCGCCCGAATTTTCGGCGACATTGCCGCCAATCGTACAGGAAGCCTGCGAAGACGGATCAGGTGCGTAATGAAATCCTTTTGAAGCGATAGCTTGTGAAAGACGAACGTTGACGACCCCGGGCTGAATAATGGCGCGCTCATTCTCGTAATCAATTTCGAGAATTTTATTCATCCGCGCCGTTTCAATAATGACGGAGGTCTCTCCAGCTTCGCAACCGGAGGCAATCGCGCCGGAACTCAGCCCCGTTCCGGCTCCTCGCGGACCATAAGGGATGCTGTGCTCAAAGAGCAATTTGACGACGCGCGAAACTTGTTCTGTCGTGGTCGGCAGCACGACTCCCAGCGGCGTCGAACGATGCGTCGTGACGGCATCGTATTCATAAACAATCAAATCAGAATAATCCGTGAGGACGGCATCTGCGCCGCAAATTTCGACAAGTTGTGAGATGATTTTCGGGTGCAGCAGCATAACGTTTAATTTACAATTTCGACGGTACAATCCTCGATGACCGGATTTGATAAAACCTCGCGCGCGAGCTTCTCTATTTGCGTTTGCGCCTGTGCCTGATCCAGCGCATCGTCTACGGAAATTTCAAAATATTTCCCCTGACGAATTTCGTTGATTCCCTGATAGCCAATGGTCGTCGTAGCGTGCTGAATGGCTTTGCCTTGCGGATCAAGAACGCCGTTGCGGAGCGTGACATAAACTTTTGCGAGCATTAAGATTCGTGTCCTTTTGGTTGTTTTGCTGGTAAGTTGAGAATATAGCAGTTTTGAAAAAGATAAGAAATAGACCGCCGATAATGCGGATTTAGTGGGTCTTCGCAGATCAGCGTCAACCCGCCTGATCCGCCCAATCTGTGGTCTATTCAGGGTGAAAACATTATGAAATTAATTTGGTTATTTCTCGTTCTCATCATCGGTTCATTGATTCCAGCGCAAGCTGCGATGAATTCTAAAATGAGGGAATTCGTTTTGAATCCGATGTATGGCACACTCGTCAATTTCGGCATCGGAGCCGTTGCCCTCATCGCTGTTGCCTTGATTACAGTGGCGATGGGACAGCCTAGTGATTGGCGTGGCGCGTTGAGCGCTCCGTGGTGGGCGTGGCTCGGCGGTTTTATCGGAGCGGCGTTTGTCACGGTTTCAATTCTTGCAATTCCACATACGGGAGCACTCGGCTTCAGCGTCGCCGTCATCGCCGGACAATTAGCCGGAGCTTTGGTTCTTGATCATTTTGGATGGTTCGGATTGATCGAACGTCCAGCCTCATTTAACCGCTTAGCTGGCGCGGCGTTGTTGTTTATCGGAATGTGGTTGATTCAGCGAGATTAGGTACGATAGGCGTCTCGCCCGTCGAAAAAAAGAAAAAGTCAGGCGAGATGCCTGACTTACCTATGACCAGAACGGCGTACAATTTTCATCAGTGGTGCTGGGACAAGTGACGCATTTGGCTGAGACTTTTTTCAGTGGTTGCTGCGTTTGCGAAAACTTGCACTCCGTTCTGGTCGCAGGAAGCTTATTCACCTAGCGGTTTGAAGGTGATATGAGGAACGAGATACTGCCCTTTAAATAAGCGCAGCGTCGGGTCTTTTAAAATTACCGCCGCCTCTTTGATGAGCTGCGATTCACGTAATTCGCGGTACTTTCCATTCTTGCTGAGCAACAAATAGACTACGCCGTCTGAAGCGGGTTTCGGCTTCGGAGTTTTATTTGCAATAACTGCCGGAGGCTTAATGCTTGCCGCGACAGTTGGAGCTTTCGCAGGCTTCGGCGCAGACGTTTCCCGAATAATATTTTCCGATTTGATTTCTTCTGAAATTGGCTTTGCCATTAATTTCCTTTCCATTGGTAACTTTCGTTTTGGTTTGACCGGTTTGAGCAATGTAGTGGCCTCGAACGTGCGCCCCGATTTGGCGGCAGCGGATTCCAATCGCTCAGAAATCAAAGCGATGCCGGGGGCGACGTTCAAGGCGTTCGACCAGTCCTTGCAGGTACGACGATACTTGCATGACCAGTAACAAACCTCGACGGCTTTTTGACAACCAAATCTTTTACAAGCAATTTGCATGAGTAGTTCGCGGGGGAAAAGTTCGCAGTTCGCGGTTTTTAGTTCGCAGTAAAGACTTATAGTGTTCGGTTACAGTCCGAAGAAAGTTTAGAGTCAACTGTAAACTCCCATCAAGAAAACTGCGAACTTCTTC
>JAYVRW010000267.1:0-4340 GCA_043775925.1 Blastocatellia bacterium | reverse complement strand
CGCTTAGTAAATCTCGCCAACCATAATTATCGTCTTGAGCCAAACGTGACATTTACGCCGGATATGAAATGGATTGTGTTTCGGTCAAATATGCACGGGACGACGCAGGTTTATGCGGTTGAGGTTGCGAAGAGGTAGATTTGGTCTTTGCTCAAAATAAAAGCCCCAAACGGGGCGAAATTCAATAGACTAGGGTTTCGTTTCACATCACCCTGGGCTATTTCATCTCGCCCCGTTGGGGCTTTCAGAATTTAATCCTTATTGCACCAACAACTTCACCGTATTCGCAGGCTTCCCGTCCGCGCTCAAAACTAAATCTACATTACCAGAAATTCCGGTGGGAACCTGAATGTTCATTTGATCTACGCCGGTGAAAAAACCGTGAGCGCCGGAATAGAGGATCGGGACTTCTTTGCCTGCGATAGTGATGTGGAGCGTATCGAATGCCGCACGGCGGAAGCCTGAGCCGTACAGTTCAATGAAATGTCCAACGCCGACAGGATTGGGCGTCCCGTCAGGATTGCCGACGATGTAACGACCAATGCCATCGGGAGTCGCATTTGCTGCGGGTGCGCCGCGCCCATCGCTGCTGGAAGTAAACAACGCCGGAGTCGCCATCGTGATCGCCAGGGAACTCCGCGTCACGGAATTATCCGCCGCGAGGACTTCAATCGTCGCTGTGCCGGGTTGTGTTTCTTTCGGAATCAGAAAGTTGACTTGATATTTTGAAGCGTAAAATAACTGCGCGGCAACGCCATTCACTTTCACGACGGAACCGCCCAGCGTAGTCGGCAGTGGTAACTGGTTCGCGGGTTCAGACAGCGTCGCTAGGTTCGTTCCAAAAATTGCAGCAATCGCTTCAGGAGCTACCGGAGCATTGGCGATATAACTCGCCGCCGAAACCGTGCCGCCTTCATACGCTGTGCCAGAACGCGTAAAACTCTGGCTCGCAGTGCGCGATCCATCAGGATTGATAATCGTCACATTCACTGGTTTGCCCGGCGCAGCATAGACCTTCCACATCTCGTTTGAGGTCAACTCCGTCGCGCTTTTTTCGTTCGTATCTTTCAAGCTCTTACCATTGATTTCGATGTCGGCGCCGGGAATTAAATTTGTCCCTTTGACCAGCAGGTTTCCATTTTGATCGGTAGTGACTTCGGTAAGATTTGGCGTCGAAACAGCCAGGGCTTCAGCATCCAACGTGTAGCCAATAAATGCCAACGCCATTTCATCAGTCGTAGCTTCGCCCCATTTGACGGGCTTCGGAGGGCTATTCGGATTATTTAGATTACCCGTGGAATTATCAAAATAAGTCGTCAGATTTACCTTGGAACCTCCCGGCAACGCAACGGCGTCTTGATAGCTGTACGTTCCCTGCCATCTAAAATCCCAATCATTGATGTTCACCAAACAGTCGCTGGTCGTCTTCCCCGGCAACGTCATGTCAACACTGATTTCACGGCCTAATAAATGCATGTGTGGCGTAATATTCACGATATGCGCTGAAATAATAGACGGAAGCGTGAACGATGCTGTAACTTTGTAATGATTAATTCCGGCGGGGATCGTGAAGCCCTGATTCACCAGCGGCAAATATGTCAGATTTTTCGTGATGGGAGTTCTGGAAAAATAAATGCCGATTTGGGTGCGATCCTTTTCATCGTTCGGGCTGCTTTGTCCACAGGTCGAAGTCTGGCACGGATGATAATGAACCTGGAAAACGACGCGTGAATTTTTTGGGAGCTTCAATCCAACGCCATCAGGATTAAAAAACGGACGTGCTCCTGGCGCCCATCCGCCCAGCATTCCATAATTCGTGTAACCCGGCCCACCAAATGAAATGTATCCCGGCCCCGGCTCTTTATCATCAAGCGCTTTTGAAGCGCCGTCAGGATCGGTGTAAGTGATGACGTGATGAACTAATTTTCGATTGCCGGGATGCACGTCAATCGCGCTGATAAAACGGTCTCCGCGCAAGGCCGTCGGAACCGTGAAGCAGCGGTACATGTCCTTGTCTTTCGGCGGCGTATAATCTTCGTCAGGCGTGACTATCAAATCCGGTTCGCCGAGTGACCAGCCATCTGAAAAATTCAAGGCGACAGGTAAATCTGCCGGATCACCTTCGGGCGCAGTCGCATCTACCCACTGCGAAATTGTAGCAATTTCGGCGTCCGTCAATTGGCGGACATCCTTAAAAGTGCCGCAACCATTGATCGGTTTCCACGGTGGCATCTTCTTTGACACGACAGCGCTTTTGATCGCTCCTGCCCATTGCCTGGTGTCTTTGTACGTCATCAATGAAAAGGGAGCAATATCTCCGGGATGATGACACGACTGGCATTTTGCCTGAAAAATGCGGGAAACTTCTTTGCTGTAGGTCGGAGCTGCCGCCTCAACGAATTCCTGCCGCAGTGGTATAAAGGCGATGAAGCCTGCAAATAAAATTGTAACAACGACGAGCGTACGTTTGAGCAGATGAGACATGGGGGAAATCCTCCGGCGAAAAAGTTCGTACAACATTCAGCAAATATTTTTAAGTTCTAAAGACTGTTGGAGAAAATAATAATAGGTGGAGTTGGCAGTATCCTGCAAGGATAAACCCGAAGTAGTTTCATTTATCATTGCGCCAAGCAAGCTGAAGCCTTAAGCTATTAGTGCAAGAATTAATCTCTTGTTATCAAAATCCTGAAAAATTAACTGTACGAAGACCCCATCATCAATGAAACAACTCTACATCGCATTAATGTTTGCTCTTTTACTTTCCGGCTCTCCGATGGCGCAGAAAAAAGCCAAAAACGATCCCGACAAAAAAGAATGGCAGCAGCTTTTCAACGGCAAGGATTTGAAAGACTGGATGCCGAAAATTACCGGCTACGATTTGAATGACAACTTCGGCAATACCTTTCGCGTCGCCAACGGCATGATGCAGGTTGGCTACGAAAAATACGACAAATTCAACGACCGCTTTGGACATATTTTTTACAAGGATAAATTTTCGTATTACATCATCGTCGTTGAATACAGATTCACCGGCGATCAGGCTCCTGGCGGAGCGAATTGGGCGACGCGCAACAGCGGAATCATGCTGCATTGCCAAGACCCGAAAACAATGGGCAAGAATCAGGATTTTCCAATTTCCATCGAAGCGCAATTGCTCGGCGGATTAAGCAAAGGGCCGCGCTCAACCTTGAATTTATGCACTCCCGGCACGAACGTAGAAATGGACGGGAAACTCTTCACGCCACATTGCATCAACTCGAAATCTAAAACATACGATGGCGATCAATGGGTACGCGCCGAAGTCGAAGTGCGCGGCAACGAGTCCATCAAACATATTATTGACGGGCAAGTCGTGTTGTCTTACGAGAAGCCACAAATCGGCGGAGGCAACGTCAGCGGCCACGATCCGAAGGTCAAAGAAGATGGCAAAATGTTGAGCGAAGGCTACATTTCATTACAGAGCGAAAGCCACCCCGTAGAATTTCGCAAAGTCGAATTGCTGAATCTGTGCGGCTGTATGGATACGAAAGCAATAAATTATAAATCGTATTTTGTGAAAGCTGATAATACAAAATGTAAGTACAAGGGAAAGAAGTAAGAGGTAAGGCAAACTCTTTCGATAGTCTTCAGATATTTTACGACGAAAGAAGCCGGAGGAAGCCTTCCTGCTCGAAATGTTTATCGGTCGTCAGTGCCTCGTTGATGCCGCGTTCACGCATCAAAATAAAACTGACAGCATCGCACAGCGAATAGCTTTTATCGGCTCTGGCTTGCATCAATTCAACGGCTTTAGTGTGTAGTTCTTCGTCTACCCAAATGATTTCCACTTCTTCATCACTCAGAATACGAGAGTTGAATTTGAGTATATCCTGAGGTGGTACACCGCGCACCTGAGCCAACGCAACGTATTCAGCCAGGACATAATTTGTCGTGAGAAAGTTAGTTTCCTGATCATAAAGTGAGACAGCTTTTTGATGCTGTGCCTCATCTTTGTCGTACAAACAGAAGAAGCCTGAAGTATCAAGTAACATTCACTTAATCCTCATGATTGTCGGCGTAAGCACGAGCCAAATCATCATCTATTTGTTCATTATTGGCAGCGTTGGCCTGACCGCTTTGCCAGGTTCCAAACATTTCTCTGATTCCGGCTTTCTTCTCTTTAGCTGTCGCCGGCCGGCGAAAGTTTTTTACAAAAAATTCCAACGCTACGTTTTCACTTTTCAGACCACGTTTTTTGGCAACTGCACTGACCGTTTCAAAAACGTCGTCGGGTATTTCTAAGATCAATGTTTTACTCATATTTTGCCTCATTTTTTGCGATCAAATGACAATCCATTTTA
>JAYVRW010000266.1:0-4371 GCA_043775925.1 Blastocatellia bacterium | reverse complement strand
TCATCATATATTTCAGATCGCGCAAGCCTTCTTCACCCGGCGTCAGCGGTTCTTTGTTATTCATGATGCAATCCGACATGTGATCCATTTCAGAAGCGAAATGATCTCTGGGTTGAATGTCGCGTTCGGCTAATTGTCCGCCGATGCGTGTCCGCAAACGCGCTCCGGTGTATCCGGTCGCGGGTTCCAATTCGACCCACCCCTTTGTGCCAATGACACGAATGCGATTTTGTCCGGCGTAGCCATAACTTGATGTGCATTGCGCCAACGCCCCACTTGGAAATCGTAACTGGAAGTTAATCATGTCTTCGACTTCTTTGAAGCGAATGTCGGTGCGGTCAGTGTATTCCATCGCGCTGATTTCGGTCGGCTCTTCGCCCGTGCAATACCGCGTCGCCTGCAACGCATACAGCCCAATATCCATCAACGATCCGCCGCCCGCGAGCGCCATATTTAAACGCCATTGTTTGGGATCGCCAATGTTGAAGCCGTGATCGCTGACAACAGCTCTGATTGGTCCCAGTAATTCTTTGTCCTGAGAAATCTTCATCAGCGCCAGATTAAAAGGCTCGTAGCGGCAACGGTAGGCGACCATCAATTTTTTGCCTGCTTCACGACACGCCGCAATCATGGCTTCGCAATCTTTCGGAGTGCTCGCCATCGGTTTTTCAGTGAGGATATGTTTGCCGGCTTTGGCTCCGCGAATGGTGTATTCCGCGTGCATCGAATTGGGCAGCACAATGTAAATTACATCTACATCAGGATTATTTTTCAGCTCGTCATAATTCTGATAGTTGTAAATATTTTTGGCGCTGACATTGTAACGCGCTGCCAACTTGTCAGCCTTTTCACGATTGCCACTGACGAAGGCGACGAGCTTGGATTTTTCAGCTTTTGCAAAGCCCGGCAGAATTTGATTAATCGCTAAACTTCCCAAGCCTACGATTGCCCATCCAAGTTTTTTACCTGGCGGATCGGGCACGCGTTGCGCGAGGATTGGCGCTGAAGCGAAGGCTCCCGCGACGATTGATGAAGCAGTAGATTGCTTGATGAAATTTCGACGTGAGACAGATGAATTCGACATTTTTTCTCCTGTTAGCTTAGTAGAGCAAACTTTCCAGTTTGCTTCTTTCATTAGAAGTGAATTGGATATAAATAAAGCCGCCTTTCCAGCTGGCTTCTTTTCTCCGAAGTAGTTTAGTTGCTGATAAGCAAACTGGAAAGTTTGCCCTACTTTTTATTTACTGCATTCACGCCACCATTTTCTGCGCCTGACATCAATTACTGGAATGACTTTTCGCCTAATGAATTTGTTGTTAGGTCGAATTATATCTTCTTCTCGGATCAAGATACAACTGTTGCCAGTCCGTTTCAGCGGGCAAGCGCCAACTAGACGTTTCTGCGTAAACTACGCTTGGAAATTGGTGACGACAACACAATCGAAGTCTCCGTCAACGCGTATGGCGTGAACGAATCAAGCAATTTCTCCAGATGCAAAATTGAGCTGACATGTGCTTTCAGGATGAACGCTCCGGTTCCCGTAATGCGATGGCATTCGACGATTTCCTCGGCTTTTTTGATGAGCTTGAGAATCCGGTTGATGTCTCCGCCCTGAATCCGAATTCTGATGTACGCCGTCACGCGGAGTCCCGCCATCTCAGGATTCACTTCAGCGTGATAACCTGTGATGATTCCGGCGTCTTCTAATTTCCTGACGCGCTCGGTAACTGCCGGAGTAGAAAGTCCGACCAGCCTTCCTAATTCCGAATATGACAACCTTCCATTTTCCTGTAACGCATCCAGGATGTTCCAGCCGATCTCATCCAATAACTTTTCATTTTGTAAGTGATTCTGCATTTGACTTAGTACTCCTTAACTAAAATCATCAATCTTCCTTCAAAATACTATGTATTTCTTCCAGCTTCCAGCGGTAAAATTACGATTGAAATTTGGTAGAAAGGATTTTTGTTTATGATCTTCGGAAAAAATAATCTGATTTGGTTCAATGGTGAAATTGTTCGCGCTGATGAATTGCATCTCGGTATCGGTACGCACGGCTTACATTACGGGACAGGCGTCTTTGAAGGCATCCGCAGCTACGCCACAGATCAGGGAGCCGCGCTGTTTAGATTGCCGGAACATCTGCGACGTCTCTACGCTTCGGCGAATGTTTACGGGATGAAAATCAAATTTTCTGAAGCGGAATTAATCGAAGCCTGTTGTCAGGTTGTCACGCTTAACGAATTAACAAATTGTTACCTCAGGCCTTTGGTTTTTCTGGGCGATGAATCATTGGGAATCAAAGCGAATCCTGAAGTCAAAGTGGCTGTCATGGCGTTTGAATGGACGACGAATCCGAAAGGGCAACGCGAGGGAATTCGGACGACGATTTCACCTTATACAAAATTTAATTCTTCGATGATGCCGACGACGGCGAAGGCTTGCGGGCAATATATCAATTCAAGATTAGCGCTACGCGAAGCGGAAGCGCGTGGCTACGACGAAGCGATTTTGCTTAACACCGAAGGCAACCTCGCCGAAGGTTCCGTCGAAAATATTTTCCTTGTGAAGGATGGAACGCTTTTCACGAATGACGCAGCATCGTCAATTTTGATGGGCATTACACGCGCTTCGATCATTGATCTGGCGGGTGATCGGGGTATTCCCGTAGTCGTCCAATCGCTGTCAATTGAAGAATTAAAAAACGCCGACGAAGCATTTTTTACTGGCACTGCCATCGAAATTTTACCGATTCGTGAAGTAGACAAAGTGATGATTAGTAATGGCGAGCCGGGAAAAATTACGCGACAGTTGCAGGAAAATTTTACCGCAACAGTCACGGGGAAGAATGTGGCGAGAGCGCAGTGGCTAATGAGGGGTGATCGGTGGTCAGTGGTCGGTGAGCGGATTTCTGTTGGAAGTCGTTAGCGCTGCAAATTTGATGGCTTCTGATGTGGGGCGGATTCTTTATCCGCCGATAGTTTGCTTAATAATTTGCACGGGTAAAGAACCCGCGCCACTGGTTATGATTACTGATTTTACAACGATTGCGACTGCCGAAATTTCGACCTTACCGATTGACCATCCCGGTGCACACGATCCTGAATATCGGGTCAGGCGAAATTTTATTGCGCATCTCGCGGCAAGCTTTCGACGTGATCCGTTGCACGTCATTCCAAACGTCAAATACACCACCGAAGAAATTGAAGTCTGGCGCTATGTATATCAGCAATTAGAAACCGCGCAACTTCGTCGCGCCTGTTCATTTTACTTGCAAGCTAAACAAAATCTCGGCATCAGCGGCGCAGCGATTCCGCAAATCCGTGATTTAAGTTTAGAGCTGCAAAAATTTACGGGTTTCAGCCTCGCCCCCATCGAAGGCTTAGTCGAAACCCGCGCTTTTTTAAGTCGCCTGGAAAAACGGACGATGCTATGCACGCAGTATGTGCGCCATCATTCGCGCCCTGATTACACACCCGAACCCGACATCGTACACGAAGCCATCGGGCATATTCCGACGTTTACGATTCCCGATTTTGCTGATTTTTCGCAACTGGTAGGCTACGGCGCACGCATCGCCGACGAGCAACAATTGATCGAGCTTGGCAGGTTATATTGGTGGACAGTAGAATTCGGATTGATCGAAGAAGGCAGCGAAATCAAAGCCTTCGGCGCAGGATTGTTGTCGTCATTCAGCGAACTGGAAAATTGTTTTTTGCCGAAAATTCCGAAGACGAAATTTAAGTTGAAAGAAGTGATTCAGACAGAATTTGATTATTCGATGATGCAGCCTGTGCTGTTTATTATACCGTCGTATGCGTATTTGAAAGAAGTGACACGAAAATTTATTGCGTCGTTTTGAAGTAGCGTAACCAGCCATGGTTGCGACAGCCTTTGCGCTTCGCAAGGGCTAAGCTATTTCATTTTCGCAACCTTGTTCGATAAACTATTGTCTCAATCAACAAGTAATTTATGCCCAACAATCCCTTAAAAATCTGCCAAGTCCATCACATCGAACTCTACGTCGGTAACGCCAAGCAAGCGGATTATTATTATCGCAACGCCTTTGGCTTTGAGCGCATTGCTTACACCGGACTCGAAACCGGAAATCGTGAGCAATGCTCGTATGCGCTACAGCAGGGGACGTTCAAGTTGTTGCTGACTACGCCTTACGACCCGATGGATAAAGCCAGCGCCCACATTCTCAAGCACGGAGACGGCGTGCGTGATGTCGCGCTGGAAGTTGACGACGCGGATTTTGCTTTTGCAGAAGCCGTCAAGCGTGGCGCTGAGCCGGCGGTTGCGCCTTACACGATCAAAGGTTCACACGGCGAAGCGCGGCGGGCGGCGGTCAAGGTTTATGGCGATACG
>JAYVRW010000265.1:0-4372 GCA_043775925.1 Blastocatellia bacterium | reverse complement strand
TCCCCACGAACCGGTTCTCGCGTCTGGCGCAGCTTGCGACCGCGAAGTTTTTCCCCACGCCGAATTTTACCGGCACACAAGGCAACTATATTCGGCGGCGGAACATTCCGAACAATACAGATCAGTACACCATTCGCGGCGACCAGCAACTGGGTCGCTGGGGAACGGTCTTTGGTCGGTTCACAAATTCTAATTACAGCAACATCAGCGTCCAAAATACCACGGAGTTAGGAGATGTCTTCTTCGTGCAAAAAACGCGCAACTGGCAAGTTTCTCATACACTGCCTATCGGTTCGAATCTTGTGAATCAATTCCGCTTTGGGTATGTCGGAGCGACAGCCGTTCAGCATGGCGCTCCCGCCCCGCAATCGGACATTGATCCACTGAAATTAACCGGCGTTTTTACGGGACTGCCCGATGACCAGCGTTCGTATCCGGCAGTTGGCTTCGGCGGCGTTGGAGCCGGGCTTTCCGGTGGCGGCAGCGCGGTCAATGACTTTCAGTCCAGCTACCAACCCATGTGGGACATCAGTAACACGACCACCTGGATTCGCGGTCGTCACACGCTGAATTTCGGCGTTAACTACCGCAAATGGTCGCTCCAACGCGATCTGGCGAATGACTTCCTGGGCCAGTTTACGTTCAGCGGCTTTTTCACCGGAAACAAGACCCGCGACAATGCCGTTGCGGACTTTCTATTGGGTTATTTCTCTGGTGCCAGCGTCTTCCAACCAGCCGGCTTTAGCGTTGCAGGTAAAACCGGAAATCCACGTCAATTCAATTTCCTATATGTTGCTCCCTATATTCAGGATGACTGGAAAGTCAATTCTCGCCTTACGGTGAATCTCGGAGTGCGTTGGGACTATCGCTCAATCCCCTACGAAACCAATGACCGCATGGGATGGCGCGATTTATCCAATCCAAAGGGCGGATTGTTGGTGGCGGATCAAACGCTGGTGGCCAAAGGCATCGTTGGCGACCAAAGCTATTACAAATTTGCGGGTCGTCGCAATCCTACCGACGCCTCAAAGAAAGTCTTTGCGCCGCGCCTGGGCTTTGCTTTCCGTCCGTTCAATGATGACAAGACGGTCGTGCGTGGCGGGTACGGCATCTTCTTCGATTCCGCCGAAGGGCGCGAAATTGATGGTGCGGCAGACATCTTTCCGTATGTCAGCCGGGGGAACTATACTCAAAGTTTGGGGCAGGCCAACTTGCTGACCACTGACCAACTGTTTCCCAGTTTTGCGAACGTGGGTGTTGCCTCACCTGCCGCCAACACCTTCCTTGCGGTGAGTATGTCACCGGAACCCAAGAACCCGTATGTCCAGCAATGGTCACTCGGTGTACAACGTTCGCTCACCACCAATACCACGCTTGAACTGAATTACATTGGTTCAAAAGGGACGCATTTGCTGATGCGGCGTCAAATTGCCCAAGCACGGAAGCCTTCCAATCCTGCGCTCTGTGCCGCGACTCCGACCGTCGGTGACTGCCCAGTGTTGGCCAGAAGACCCTTCGTTAATTTCGCCACCTATATAGATAGCGATTGGTCAGGCAACTCCAGCTACAATGCGTTCAATGCCAAAATTGAGCATCGTAGCAACTCGCTGCTCTTCACGATGGTCTATACCTGGGCCAAGAGCATTGACAGCAAATCCGCCGCTGCCGGGATCGGGAACGATGTCGCTGGTTGGCAAGGATTTCTGGACAATAGCGACATTCGTCGTGACCGAGGGCGTTCAGAATTCGATGTGGATCACCGTCTGGTCAGCAGTTTCGTTTACGAACTGCCCATTGGACGTGGTAAGAAGTTCGGCAGCAGCTTGCCCAAAATCGCTGATGTGGTGATTGGCGGATGGCAGGTAAATGGGATCGCTACGTTCCAAAGTGGCTTCCCTATGACCATCTCGGCGGCAGATGTCGGTGGCTTGAATGATACCTTCGGCACGAACCGGGCTGATTTGGTGGGAACCGCTACACTGACTAAAACCCTTGACCGATGGTTTGATACGTCAGCGTTCAAGCAGCCTGCCGCCGGGTTCCTCGGCACCTCTGGACGTGGCATTCTGCGGTTGCCCGGCATCAACAACTGGGACACTGGCCTATTCAAGAACTTCAAGATTACCGAACAGGTCGCTTTCCAGTTCCGTTTTGAATCGTTCAATGCCTTCAACCACACGCAATGGGGCGGCCCCGTCCGTAGTGTGGCAGATGCGCGATTCGGGCGGGTCTTAAGCACGCGACCAGCACGCATCAATCAACTTGGTGCAAAGATAGTTTGGTAATGTTTCAGGTGCAGACTTGAGCAAAAATACCCGTCAGGTCACAATGATTTGACGGGTATTTTCTCAAGGAGAATCAAATGTTGGCACGAGTTTTTATTTTATTAATTTTCTCATCGGTGTGTGTGCTGGCGCAATCAGCCAGCGATGTGCAGTTGCAGCGTTACGCCCAAGCCGGAGAAAAAGCATTGGCGGCGGGGCATTATAACGAAGCTGCACAGGCTTACGAAAAAATCCGTGAGCTGGCTCCCAACATGGCTGAAGCTCACGCCCGACTCGGATTAATTTATTTTCAATCCGGTAAATTTGAACAGGCTGTACCCGCGCTGCGTCAGGCGATTAAATTAAAACCGACGTTGCCGAATATTGATGTGCTACTGGCGATGTCACTGTCAGAATTAGGGCAATATCAGGAAGCCGTTCCAATCCTGCAAAAAGGTTTCAAGCGCACGACTGATCCTGCCTTAAAGCGTTCGAGCGGATTGCAATTGCAACGCGCCTACACAGGGCTGCAACAAGATGACAAAGCTGTAGAAATTGCTTTAGAATTAACGCGCCTGTATCCCAAAGACCCGGAAATTCTTTATCACGCCAGCCGCTTGTTTGCGAATTATGCGTACCTTTCGGCGGTGAAAATCTCACAGGTCGCACCGGATTCGCTCTGGCTGCATTTAGCAGCGGGCGAAGCACACGAAAGTCAGGGACAGTTGGAATCTGCGCTCGGTGCATACCAGGCAGTTCTGAAAATTAATCCTAATCATCCCGGCATTCATTTTCGCCTCGGGCGTGTACAGTTAGCGCGTGCCGCGCAGGATGTGAATGCCGAAACGGAAGCGCTCAAAGAATTCGCGCAGGAATTACAACTTGATCCGACGAATGCGAATGCGGCGTATGAAGCAGGCGAATTACAGCGCAAGGCTTCACGTTTTGAGCAGGCCAAAGAATTATTTGCGCTCGCCGTCAAACATTATCCTGATTTTGAAGATGCGTTGGTGGGCTTAGGGCGTACGGAAGTTGCGCTACAACAGGCGGAGCAGGCAGTTCCACCGTTACGCAAAGCAGTTGCATTAAATGCCAGCAATGAAGTTGCCTGGTTTCAACTGGCGCAAGCTTATAAAGTATTAGGAAAAGCAACAGAACAGCAAAAAGCCTTTGCGGAATACCAACGCTCACGTAATCTGAAAACGCAGACGCTGGCTGCGCCAAATTTTTCACGACCGGAAGTAACGAAGCAAAAAGTTGAGCAATAAAACCTGAGAGTGCAGACTAAAAGCAATGAAAAAGAATCTGACTAATAAGCGGCAGATAAGTTTCGTACTTACAATTTTGCTGAGTATTTTTGCGAATGCGCAAGCGCAGGAGCATTGGGTTGCAACGTGGGGAACCGCGCAGCAATTATTACAAACTGGTCCAACTGTGCCGCGTCCTCCGCAAAATCCTCCACCGCCTGTGAATTTAACCATTCCGCAAGCTTGGCAAACTGTCAACAATCAAACTGTACGAATGATCGTTCGAGCCAGTGTTGGTGGGCATAGCGTGCGTGTGCGTCTGGTCAATGCTTTTGGCGGAAGCCCCTTGCAAATCGGAGCCGCGCATATTGCTTTGCGTAACAAAGATGCGGCTATTATTCCTGCTTCAGATCGTGCGCTGACATTTAATGGTCGTGCTTCCGTGACGATTCCGTCCGGCGCAGTGATGTGGAGCGATCCGGTTGAATTCAAAATCGCGCCGCAAGCTGAACTGGCAGTGAGCTTATATGTGCCAAAAGAAAGCGCGACGAGTACGCATTTGTTTGGTGAGCATACTGCTTATTTATCGAAAGAAGGCGATTTTTCCGGTAGCGCAGAAATTGCTGATGCGGCGACTTCGCTTTCGTATTACTGGCTCGCAGGCGTAGACGTACTCGCACCCGCGAATGCTGCGACGATTGTTGCGTTCGGTGATTCGATTACGGATGGTCATGGCTCCATGCCGAACACCGATCACACGTGGCCTGCACAATTTGCGAAGCGATTACAAGGCGACAAACGCACCGCAAATGTTGGCGTCGTGAATGTAGGAATTTCTGGCAATCAGGTTTTGCGAAATGG
>JAYVRW010000264.1:0-4410 GCA_043775925.1 Blastocatellia bacterium | reverse complement strand
TTTCATCGTTCGTGACCAGCATTCCGGCGTCGCCGATTCCACCCAGATTTTTGGATGGATAAAAACTGAAGCTCCCGAAATCTCCGATGGAACCGGCGCGACGACCTTTATACTCGGCTCCGATGGCTTGGGCGGCGTCTTCGATCACGTAGAGATTATGCTGTCTGGCGATGTCCATGATCGCGTCCATTTCCGCCATTTGTCCGTATAAATGGATGGGCATAATGGCTTTGGTGCGCGGCGTGATGGCGGCTTCGATTTTGGTTGGATCAAGGTTGTAGCTGTCACGTTCAATGTCTACGAAGACGGGCTTCGCACCGATGCGGGCAATGGTGCTGGCGGTGGCGAAAAAGCTGAACGGCGTAGTGATGACTTCATCACCAGGACGAATGTCGAGCGCGAGCAGGGCTACGATAAGTGCGTCCGTGCCGGATGAAACGCCGATTCCGTATTTGCATTGCGAATATTCAGCAATCTCATTTTCAAGGGCTTCGACTTCGGGTCCAAGAATGTAGACGCCGGAATCAATCACGCGATTAACGGCGGCTTTTAATTCGTCAGCGAGAGCGGCGTGTTGAAGTTTTAGATCGAAAAACGGGACGGACATAGTGAAATCAAAAGGATGGCACTTATTATTTTTCTTAGGAGGTCTAACGGACTTCAATCAATTGATCTCCATCATTGAGCAGGGAAACGATTTGTGTCCAGCGCGGTTGTAACCATTGGATCAGAACGCGATTCGTGGCGTTACCGATGCGGAGCCAAACAATCACGGGAGCGGTTGCTTCACGAGCGGCACGGGCGGCAAAATCTTCATCTTTGGTTATGATAATTGCATCTATCGTTATCGCCTGCGCCCAGATCACATGATCTTCTGCATCACCCAACCCAAGAGTTTCAACATGTTGGGCATCAAATCCCTGCTCCTGTACCCAACGCGCCAATGCTGGCGGTAATTGTGCATCTATCAGGAATTTCATGACAGGGGCCTATGCCGCCATAATAACGGCGTGATCTAGCTGCGCAGCGGCGTATTCCAAACAGGCGCGGATGTCTTCGGCCTCTAAATATGGAAAGTCTTGCAGGATTTCCTGTTCAGTTGCTCCTCCGGCCAACATATCCAGCACGTCTTTGACGCGGATGCGCATGCCCCGAATACAGGGGCGACCTCCACACTGGTTAGGGTTGAAGGTGATTCGGCTTGCATGGTTCATCATTTTAGGGTGTCACTAATTTACTATAGCGGTTTTCAAGTGGATGCGGGCTGTGAAGTGCCAGCGGTACAGTACGAGGAGCGGTAGCGAGTTGGTGAACCAGCTCGCTACCGGTCACTCTCATCCGCCAACTGCATAATCTCAAGAAAATTGCAGACATTCCAAAATATCTGCGGGAGATAGTGATGGGTACTCTTCAAGCACCTCTTCAATAGAATCCCCTGCACTCAGAAAATCTAAAACCGTATGAACAGTAATGCGAGTGCCTTTAATAATTGGCTGTCCATTACAAATGTCAGAATCAACAATAATTCTTTTCATAATCAACCCCCGCTACCGGAATTATTCGGCTATAGATAGTTGTCGGGTAAAATCATCCAGTGAAGTACAGGTTACGGCCTGACGTTGCAGGGTATGCAAGTTGTCAGGATCAGCCAGATGGTTGACCGTTTCGCGCAAATGAAGGGGGACAGCGCCAAATCGAAGCTCAATGATTTCGCAGATCGTGGTACGGAGCGCCTCCAGCTTGCCTTCCAGCTTGCCTTCTCGTTTGGCGTCTTCCCTATCCATTCGTTCCCAGCTAGTTACATATTTTTTCATTTGCTTCCCCTCACTTTCTATTACTTGCCTGACTTCCTGTTCTTCTTTGTAAGGCAATGTTAACACCCAATCTATAAATCGCAAAAGATGATTGATCTGCTTTTTGGGATAACCACGGGCCAACGACATACGCAACAACTGGATTTTCGCCAGTTTTCGCGGCTCTGAAGTTTCGTTCGTTTCCTGGGCACGTAAATGTGCTAACACCACCAAAGCAAATGGATTCGGGTATTCCTCTAATTCGCTGATTCGCTCCCGATAATCCAGTAACTTCACAATCGGAAAGTCCAACCGATGCCGACATCCAAACGCTTCGCGCTCATAATGGTCTGGTCTCCAATGCTGATTGTTATCACTTAAAATTACCAGGCTCACCAGCCGCTCACGGTGATGATCAAAGATGCGATAATGATAAATCATCATCCGCTCAGTAAATCCCTTGTCTCGCTGTCCCTGGACTTCGATATGCAATAGCAACCAGAGTTCCTGCCCTCCCAACAATTGCACTTTTGCCAATTTGTCTACTGTGTGGCGTCCGCTCTCGGCATCAGGTGTCAGCTTCTGTAATTCTTTGTCAAGGAACGTATGACCGCGACTCCAATCTATGGCGGCATGAATCTGAGGGAAGAAAAATGCCAGGCACGGTTCAAAAAATTGACCGATGATTTCTTTCCATGGACTGTCGTAATCGGCTTGGGGCTTGCGGGGCATGGAGAAATTAAAAGGCAAATATCAAAAATGTCGGCACTTTATTTTCTTAAAAATTTGGCGAAGCCATCCGCTTCCCACTTTTGCCTTTTGATATTTGCCTTTTGCCATTTGATTTTAGCTTTTTATTTCGCACACCTTCGCCTTACAAGTCAGCCCACATAGGGAAACCTCATGCCGAGGCAGCGCCGGATTTTATACACGAATCACGCAAAGTGGGATCACTTCGTTTGGGTTGTTTTTGCGTTCTTCGTGGGTGTTTTAATTAGAGTATCGTATTCAGATTTTATATTCTTAGACAGGATTGACAAGATTTTTCAGGATTTACTACCTCTGTACTTACCAATTTATTTTACTATCCGTTCAATCCTGTCTAAGTAGATTTCTTATTCAGCGTTCTTCGCTTCTGACGCTTCGTCGCGGTAATAATAGCGACTGTAATACGTCGAATAATAATAATAATCGTGGGGTTGCAGCTTAATGTGGTTAATGACGACACCAAGAATTTTTGCCCCGACGGTTTGTAAATGCGCCTTGGTTCGGGTGGCGACTTCACGCGAAGTGTACCCGGCTTTGACCACCAGAATCACGCCTTCGACCATCGCGGACAGAATTAAACTGTCAGCAAACGAAGCCACCGGCGGAGAATCAAGAATCACATAATCAAAGCTGTTTTGTAATAATTCTACGGTTTGTTTCATGCGTACCGAACCCAGTAACTCCGCCGGATTTGGCGGCAACGGTCCGACCGGCAAGACGAATAAATTCGACAAAGCAGGTTGCACCAATGAAGCTAATTCCCCGGTTCCTGATAAGTAATTGCTCAGCCCGCGTGAATTTTTGACGCCGAAGACTTTATGCAATCGCGGACGACGCAAATCGCAATCTACGATTAGAACGGAGGCGCCCGTTTGCGACAGCGAAATCGCTAAATTCGTACTGGTCGTTGTCTTCCCTTCAGACGGTTGGCTACTGGTCACCAAAATTGTTCGTGGCGCATGCGAAGCCGATGAAAGCAACACAGCAGTTCGCAATTGACGATAACTCTCAGCTATCGAAGATGAATTGTCTATTTCGATCAACGAACTGGAAACTTTAACAGGAATCGTATTGCCTGATAATCCTAAACCCGCCTGGGCGCTTTCCAATTGTTTCTTGCTGTCACCGATGACGCGCTGCCGCTCTTTTCCTTCCACCGGGAAAACCGGAATGACACCCAGCACAGGTACTTGCAAGTAACGGTCAATATCTTCGACGGATTCAATTTTGTTGTTAATATAATCAACAAACAAGGCTAAGCCGATGCCTCCGACCAGAGAGAGTAACAAGCTCAGTAAAATATTTTGCGTGCGCTTGGGGCCAATCGGAGAGCGCGGCAGAGCGGAATAATCAGTCACACGAATGTTGGGTTTAATACCAGACCCGCCGACGGAGACATCAGCTTTGCTTTCCATCAGCTTTTTCATCAAGTCACGATTTGTGTCTACCGTAGACTGTAGCATCCGGGCATTAATCGCGGATTCCTGTTGCTGAACGGTATCGCCTTTTTGTGCACCGAAGGCAGCGCGCAATGAGTTTTCTTTTTCAACTGCCGCGTGGTAACGATTTTCCAAACTGGACTGAATCCGCTTGAAGGCGGCGCGCTTCTCATTTTCCAATTGCGAGATTTGCTGCGCTACCTGCTGCACGGCAGGCCATTCAGGGGTGTATTCAACGTCCAGTTTCGCTTTGGTGTCTTTTAGCTCTGTCAGCTTCCGATTGATTTCCTGCACCTGCGGGTCCGTCTGAATTTCCGGCAAGGTCCCAAGGTCGGTTAAGCGCTTGCTGAGTTCATAAAAAGTTTGCAAGCTTTTGCGCTCATTTTCAGCCTGAAGCAATTGCGAGTTCA
>JAYVRW010000263.1:0-16097 GCA_043775925.1 Blastocatellia bacterium | reverse complement strand
TCAGAGGATCAATGATCTCCGACGTAAACTTACCCGCTAACTGATCCGGGGTCGGGAGAATCAGAAAGTCCTGGAAGCCCGAAATCGTTTTTCGGCCTTCGAAATTCACCAGCCAGAACGACTTGTTACGTCCATTGTAGAGTTTGGGAATCCAAACAGGCCCGCCCGCCACAAAACCATACTGATTTTGCCGCAACTTATTTTTCTTAGTGCCAGCCAGGTTATTGAAGTAAGTGTTGGCATCGAACGCATCATTGCGCCCAAACCAGAAGGCCGTTCCATGCAAATCGTTCGTGCCGGTTTTGCTGACGATGTTAACTTGATTGGCACTGAAACCATACTCCGCTGAGTACGTTCCGGTTTGCACCTTGAATTCCTGAATTGCATCTACTGACAAAATAGCCGCCGGAGTTCCGAGCGCCGTGTCAGTGTTCGAAGTGCCATCAATCAGGTAGTTATTTGAGGTTGGGCGTGCGCCATTGATGCTGATCGCATTGCCTGCGCCCTGACGCATGCCGCCTTGCTCGCCGCTAGTCTCGACCGTACCGCCGTTCAAAAACAAGAGCGACAGGAAATTGCGTCCGTTGAGTGGCAGTTGTGTGACTTGCTTCTGGGTCACAGTTTGTCCCATTGAAGCGGTCTCAGTATCAAGCGTCACAGCCGCTGCCTGAACATCTACTGTCGCGCTGACATCACCAACTTTTAAATCGAAATCTACACGGGCAATTTTATCTACCGTCAATTGGACGCTGGATTGCTTCGACGTGCTGAAACCTGTCTGCGCGACTGTCACTGTATAGTTTCCGACAGGTAATAACGGAAAGGAATAATTTCCTTCTTCGTTGGTGGTGGCTTCGCGCGTAAAGCCATTGGATTGATTGGCAATCGTGACTTTCGCCCGTGCCAGGACTGCGCCACTGGCGTCTTTCACCGTGCCCGTAATTTGCCCCGTCGCAGTTTGCGCTCTGAGTGAACTCGTCGCTCCTAAAAGCAAGGCGAGGAGAACAAATAGAAAAGTTACCTTTCTCATAAATTAAGCTCCTTCAGGATAGAATCGTTGATAAATTGAAAACGATTTCCTGTGTGAAAAAAATTATAGAGTGATCGGACGAGAGGAGAAATGATCACATGCACCAAATCTCAAGCTGAAGAGACCACTTCAGCTTCAGTAGAAACATAACTCGTAAAATATCGGGTAACTGTTTTTTGGACACACCAACACCTAAGCTTCTTCCAACCTTGAAAGAAGAGTCAGTCCAGCCAGCTTGATTTATTTTTCTATTTGTTAATTAACCCGTTATTACAAGTAACATTCACCCAGCAAAGATGATTAGAACGTATGACAGATAATAAAAATGAAACGATATTTGTAAATTATGGTGCTTTCATTTAATTCAGCAATGAGAATTATTTAGCATATTCATTTTTCCACCATGCAGAACAACGTCTCAGCAAAATAAAGGAGTTTGCTATTATTAATCTCTCATAATGTTAAAATTATATTCCGACAAGCAGAATGCTGTAAATTATAATTCCTTATTATCTGGTTATCTGTGCGTTTTTCCGAGTTTGGCTGAAAGGTCAGTTTCAGGCGGATAAATCAAGCCGACATTTTTTGGCGTAATCAATTGATGTTTGACGAAGACCGCTGATGGCGTCGGCTTCTTTTGCAGGATGGCGAGCGCTAAGGGAATCAATTCTTCGCCGTAGCGTTCCGGGAAATACCCAACACTCCCGATTAATCGTGTCCCCGGACGACGCAGTTCATCCCGCGCGGCGCGAGTGGCATTCTGTCCAATCACCGCACATTCATTGACGCGACCAGATTCTTCAAAGGCGCGCAACGCACCCAGCGCACTGGGATCATTGACAGTTGTCACCAGCGTTCGTCTTGCCTTATTGCGGCGCAAATGACGACGGACAACATCCAGACTATGCTCAAAATCGCCTTTGACTTCCAGATGGGTAGTGATCATCGCCACCCCTGGTAACGTCTGATTCAATCCCGCCAAAGCTCCCGTGATGCGCAACTGCGGCAATGATCCGGCCAGTGGTAATTCCAGTAACAAGACTTCTTCGACTTTGCCGTCCCAGTTTTCCTTCGCCCAACGCCCCAGTGCGCGTCCGCCAATCACACCCGCCTGATAGCTGTCCGCGCCAAAATAAGTCGCGCCGGGATGCGGAATTTCGATGGCGATGACGGGAATATTAGCTTCGACAAATTTTGAGGAAATGATTGGTGCGACGTGTTCATAAGCTTGAAATTCAAGCACTAAATTCACGCCTTCTTTGATGAGTAAATCGGCATTGCGCAAAGCTGTTTTCGGACTGTAATTATTATTGACGGCAATCAGGCGGATTTGTTCACGTTCAGCGACGCGGTGCAGGCTTTGGCTGACATCCTGCGAAAATTCTGAATCGGTAGACTGTGCGGCAAAGCCAATCGTGAAAGTTGAGGAAGTAATAATTTGAATGCTACTACGGTAAGCTCCTTTGCTGACCCGTTCAATCATTCCACCTTTGACAAGACTTTGCAGCAGGCGAAAACACGTAGTTTTACTTAACTCTACACGTTCGACAACTTGCCCTAATGACAAGACTTCGTGGTGCTGAAAGGTGCGTAAGATGCGGCAAGCGCGTATTACAGCTTCCGCAGTTTCCGGCTCTTTCTTCATTTCTTCAGGCATAACAATAACCCATTTCTATGCAGAAGCCCGCACACAGTAAGGGCGTTCGTGGCGACTGCGTACGAACCTTACTGCGTGCGTGCTTCTGCAAGATACAGTCCACGCTGCTGAAAAATTCCGTCTTTCATAATCATCAAAAGATGATTCGCATCCTGCAAAATTCTCACATCCTGCGTTGGATCACTATCAACTAATAATAAATCTGCCAGCCAGTTTTTTTTCACGACACCAACTTCCAAGCCCATTAATTGTCCGCCCAGTTTCGTCGCCGCGACCAGTGTTTCAATCGTACTATAGCCAAACAGTTTCACAAATAATTCCAGATCACGTGCGTTGCGTCCAATCGGATTGTACGGGAAACCATAATCACCACCGGGCAAAACACGAATGCCACGTTTGCGCATTTCAGGATAGAGTTTTTGCATGCGTTCGACTTCAGCGAAGACGCCCATTTTTTCGGCAACTGCCTGTGTAATGCCAAAAGCCTCGGCTTCGTACATCCGTGCGTACCGCAAACTCACCGCAGGCGCGACAAAGATTTCATCTTTTTTCGCTTCGAGTAAATCAAGCGCCTCTTCATCGGCATGAGAGCAGTGATACAAAATCCGAAAGCCATGACATAAAGCAATCTTGATAGATTCAGCCGATTGCGCGTGACACGACAGCCAGATACCACGTGCCTGCGCTTCAGTTGCAGCCGCAGCAACTTCTTCTTCCGTATACGTCAGATTTTGCGAAGCTCCCGGCGAAAAAGCATCATCGCCAGAAAGCAAAAGCTTGATTGATTCAACACCCAGCTCCGCCATTTCAGCGACATAGTTTCGCATTCCTTCAACGCCGCGCCCGTGCCTGTTACCTTCCGCCGGAGGTACGCCGAGAACATCTTTCGGCCCTTGTTCGAGTGAAGACGAAATCAAGCGCGGCCCTGCTGTCCATCCGCCTTCGATTTCTTTTTTGAGCGCAATTTCAAAACGTGCGCCGAGTGAACCTGCCGAATAAGCACTGGTGAATCCGGCATTCAACGTCACACGAGCATTGTGCGCTGTCACCAGCAAATGCTCTTCGGGCAGAAGCATCATGCCATTGAAAATACGACTTACGGATGAAGGCCAGGACAGGTGGGCATGGGATTCCACCAATCCGGGCATTAACGTAGCACCGTGGCAATGAATAACTTCTGCGCCTTCGCGTGAAAGCTTTTCATCACCTTCAACCACAGCAGAAATGCGGTTGCCGGACACGAGAACTTCTCCGGGGAAAAGCGCTCGTCCCGTACCATCAAAAATCATCGCATTAGTGAAAATAGTTGAAGGCATAAAATTAATACGTCAACCCAAAGCCAAATTTATACAACGGATTTTTTGAATCGTAGGGCGTATCTTCCGCCTGCGCCTTCACCGCTTCCATCGAAGAAGGTAACTCAAAAGGCAATCGTCCCTGCGGTGCCACTTTGCCTGTCAACACATCAAAAAGCGCGGCATCGCTCACACCAAAATAAATGTTAATAAAAGTACGATTTTTTTGTTCATAAAAATTATCTCTCAACCCATTTCAATGACTACGAATTACGGCAACTGACAAACAAAATTCTGCGCCTCATCTATGCTGCCTGAACCTTTGTATTTTGCAACCTGCGGATAGGGGCACAGCGGGCGTGTGCGATCAGTTTTGCCGTTTACAATCCGAGCGCCGATGATACGTTCCGGCGCAGTTCCCTGCTCAACCCATTGCATCAACGGTGTGAGTTTATCGAAGTTGCTACACCCAACACCGCCACCACAATGAAACATGCCAGGAACCATAAACAAGCGGAAAAATTCCGGTGTCGTTGCGCCCATTTTGGCAGTGACGCTTTCGTAATAATCTACGCCCATTTGTGCATTCAGCGCGGGGTCAACCCAGCCGAAATACATCAGCAATTTTCCGCCGCGTTTTTTGAAGCTGCTCAAATCCGTGTCCGTCGCGTCAAGTACGCCGTGAATCCATTCCAGCTTTTTCACATCCTGATCGAAGTTGAAGCTGCCCAATTCATACTTCGGATTCTTTTCAGGAAAAGCCAGATAGCGAAAGAAATTTTCAGAAAAATTCACGCTAATGCTGGGCAGCCCTTTTTCGTTGACAATCCAGTTATCCCAGCCGCTGCGTCCATTGGGACCTGCGACTTCGATGCCGACTGGCCAACCGGGGAAAAAGCGTTGACCATTACTCTTCACATCACCATAAAATTTTTCGAGCGAACCAATCTGCGCAGCAGTGAAGCAGTCTGCGTTATCAGCGCCTTCTGCGCATTGCGGCAAATCGCGTGACGGGCGAAAATCGCAACGGCGCGGGTCATCAATCAACCCGTCTTTTAAGCCGTCCTTCGCATCACATTGTGCGTAGATGCGCTCTGACAAAGTTTTCAATTTGGCATACGCAATCGGAGCCGCTGCGAAGGCTTGCGCTGTGTGCGCATAACCAGTCATTGTGCCGCTGAAATTCAAAACGGGCGCTCCCGCAACGATGCCATCAAAATCTTCGGGAAAGCGTTGCGCGAGGATCAATGCCTGACGACCTCCGGTGGAGCAGCCTTCAAAATAAGATCGCGTCGGACGTGAGCCGTAATACGCCGCCGCAATCCGCTTGCCTGTTTCCGCTGTTATGTGCAACGAACGAAAGGCATAATCCAACAGCTTCTGCCGATGCAACGCGAACGTGCCTCCCGGTTCCGCTATTGCGTCGTGTCCCGTGTTGGTTTGCGCTACGACAAAGCCGCGTCGCAATGCGCCGTGACGTTGTCCAATGCGGTTGGGAGCTTCGAGCGATTCACCCGCGTAGCCGCCATTACCAAACATATAAAAGCGGCGATTCCAATCTGCCGGCAAGCTCACTTCAAATAAAATCTCCGGCTGAATCTGACCTTTGACGCGACAATAACTCGGCGCATCCGCAGAGGCGGGCACAAGCGTGGCGCTTTCAATGGTAAATTCATAACCCGTCAACGCACGTAAATCGGCGCAAGCGACTTTGGGCAACAATGCTGCTTCTCCAGGATTCGGTGTTTGCGCCTGCGTGGATTGCATCAAAAAAATTATTGCTGCAATCATCAGAAATGAAAACTGTACTGGTTGTTTGATTCGCATAAATATTATTCACCAAAAATTTTTACAAAATCACCCCTGGCGCAGCCGCAAAGCCTGCTGCGGCAATTCCTGCCAGCGCACACAATTCGTCGTTATCGCCCGTATCGCCGGAAATACCAACTGCGCCGATGATTTCTTTTTGTTCGTCGAGAATTAAAACGCCACCAGGGGACGGAACCGCTCGCCCCTGACTGATCGTGGTTAACGCATCAATAAACGCCGGGAATTTTGCGGCACGTGCGGTCATCTCGCGTGTGCCAAACCCCATGCCGAGCGCCCCCCACGCTTTGCCATACGCAATATCAAAACGCACAATGCCCGCGCCGTCTTCGCGTTTGAAAGCGATGACGTGACCACCTGCGTCAAGTACGGCGATAGCTAATGACGCAAGTTTTAGTTTGCGACCTTCCGCTAATGCAGCGTTGATGATGGTGTCGGCATGTGTCAGTTTTAGTTTTGCCATAAATCAGTTGATCCCTTCTGCAAATTTTCCATCTTGCAAAATAAAAACCATGCGCGCAATTTCGTTGGTACGATTGCTCCAGGCATGATTGGTACCGCGTTGAATCACGATGTCGCCAACATTCAGTTTCGTTTCACCTTCATCCATCACCAGCCACAATTCGCCCGCCACCAAAATGCCGTAATCAATCGTTTCAGTACGATGCATCAGCTTGTGCGGCGAATCAGCCTTTTGCATAGTCGCTCCCGCCGCGCCCATTTGCGCGAAGCCTGCCGCGATGTCTTCATCGGAGACACTGTTTTGAATCGCGTCGGGCGGAATGTCTACGATGCGAATGATGCTCCCTTGCGGCGTGGGATGAAGCTGCAACGGCCTGTTAGTCGGGTCATCGCCGTTATCAATCGGAACTGGGCTAGCATTCGTATTCCAGATTTCATAGAACACTGTGCCGGGTACGGCGGCGAACGGAATGATGTTGGGCGGCACGCCATCCATCGCAATGACGGCATTACCGTTTTCAGTGTGACCGGTGACGACGCGGCGCACGGGGGGAAGGTTCATAGTGATCTCCTGTCGTTATTTCACCGCGATCTCTTTGCGCAAGCGGATCGCGGTCGAAGAACTGCCAATCAAAAGGCGGACGGTTCCGGCTTCGACTTGCCAGTTGTTTTTCTGCTCGCCCCACCAGGCCAACGCAGCGGCGGGCAGCGGAATTTGCACGGTCTTTATTTCACCCGCCTTCAGGCTGACGCGCTGAAACCCTTTGAGCGCCTTGAGTGGACGCGACACCTTCGATTGCAGATGCTCGACGTAAAGCTGCGCGACTTCATCCCCGGCGCGCTTGCCCGTATTTTTGATTTTGAAGCTGACTGTGATTGTACCGTCTTTGTTGAGCGATGGTGCGCTCAATTTCAGATCGGAGTATTCAAATGACGTGTAGCTCAGCCCGTGTCCGAAGGCGTACAACGGCTCGCCTTTGAAATATTGATAAGTGTGGCCGTGGCGAATGTCGTAATCTTCGAGCGGCGGCAGTTGGTCGAGCGCTTTCGGCCACGTCGTCGTCAGTCTGCCAGCTGGGTTGTAATCACCGAAAATCACATCCGCGAGAGCCGTGCCTTGTTCCTGCGCGGCGTGCGTGATGTGCAAAATCGCAGGTACGTTTTGTTGCGTCCAGTTGATCGCATACGGAAAGCTCGACACCAGCACGACTACGGTTTTCGGATTGGCGGCGAAGACCTGTTTGATCAGTTCTTCTTCTGATAGCGTCAGTGTTTCACGGTCGCGGCCTTCGCGTCCCATGCCTTTATCGGCGCACGGCTTGGTCGAGCCATCGTTATTGAACATCTCCATCGGATTGGTGGAACCGCAAACAGGCTCGTTGCCTACGACTACGATGGCGACATCGGAGGATTTCGCCGCCTTGACAGCAGCGTCATTGTTGTTGTTCGCCGCATAATTCACCGTCACACTGGAATCAACTTTTGCCTTGATGCCTTGCAACGCAGAAATTGCGTAAGGCGTTGGGCCGCCATAAAAATCCGTTTCGACCTTGTCGGCACGCGAACCGATGACCGCGATGGATTTGATGGCTTGCTTATTCAGCGGCAAAAAGCTGCTCGCATTTTTTAGCAAGACGGTTGATTCGCGCGCGACTTCACGGGCTACGGCTTTGTGCTTTTCGGTTGTCCAGGGTTCCGGTTCATTCGCCGCGCCGATCTGGTTGTAAGGTGTCGTCGGATCAAGCATGCCCAAACGAATCACCGTGCGGAATTTGCCTTTCAAGGCGGCATCCAAATCTGCTTCGGTCAGCAGTTTTTGCTCGAAAGCATTGGTGAGCGTTTTGCGCAAATCACCATCAGCCATCGGAAACCATAACAACTGCCCGTGTCCCGCTTTGATCGTAGCGGCGATGGCCTCTTCCATCGTCTTCAGATATTTTTGCTGTGTCACCAAATTGCCGACCGAACCCAAATCTGTCGAGAAGATTCCGTCGAGTCCCCATTCGTCCGCGAGCACAGTTTTTTGCGAAGGATGCAGGAGCATCGGCACGCCGTTCCATTTGTTATACGAAGCCATAAACGAACGCGCATCGCCTTCGACAATGCTCATGCGAAATGGCACGGAGTAATATTCACGGAACAAACGTTGATCAAAATCCGAAGAAGACCGCGTGCGTGTCGTTTCGTTGCTGTTGGCAAGATAGTGTTTCAGTAACGCTGCCGTGCGCCAGTATTTCGGATCATCACCCTGCAAGCCGCGAATAAATGCGCTTGCCATCGTACCCGTCAAAAACGGGTCTTCGCTGTAGCTTTCTTCATACCGCCCCCAGCGCGGATCACGTGCCAGGTCTACGTTAAGCCAGTTGACCAACACAGTTTTTTTGTACTTTTCGCTTTGCTGCAAATAACGCGCTTCATACGATTGCACGTCGCCTGCGCGTCGAATCAAGTCTGGATTCCACGTCGCGCCCATGCCAATCGTGAGTACAAACGAGGTCGTCGGAACAGGAGGGTTGCGCTGGCCTGGCCCGCCTTTGACGACCAGTTGATGCAAGCCTTCTGCGCCGCCGATGTTTGGAATATGCAAGCGCGGAACCGCCGTGTTGGTGTTGAGACACGCAATCTTTTCGTCCCGTGTCATCAACGACAGGATATTTTCGACGCGCTGTTCAATTGGTAAAGTAGGATTTTGAAAGGTAAATTCTGCTTGCGCGAAGGATGAGGGACAAATTATTAGTAATCCCACAAACAACAATAAAGCTGCGGGAAATGGAATATTAATGCGATTCATAATTTTCTTTCCTAACAAAATTCAGCTATGCCAGCTCGCCAAACATTTTATTACTCATTCGTGAATTTCAGATTGGTTGCGCAGTGACTTCCAGCATTTTCTTCACCTGTGCGGCGCGGTCAGCATTTGGATTGTGTTCCATTTCCCACACGCCAGCCTGCACAGATTCTTCGACGATGTATTTACAACGTGCAAAACGACGGTTCATAAACGCTTCAAATGCCAGGTTGACATCAACGTCTTTCGCCAACTCATCAGCAATGACAATCGCGTCTTCGATAGCCATTCCCGCGCCTTGTCCCAGGTGCGGCGTAGTCGCGTGCGCCGCGTCGCCAATCAACAACACCCGTCCCTTAAACCACGGATTCGGCAGCAATAAATATTCCAGCGGACGATACACGATTTCTTTCGGATCGGTGATTTGTTCGCGCAATTCGCCAATTATGCCGCCGAACCCTTCAAGCCGTTCGCGCATTAAGGCGGGCAATTGCTCTTCGGGAAATTTCGGATTGCCCGGTTCGTGCGAAGTCACAAACATATACATCAAACCGTCAGCCAGCGGACAAAGCCCTGCCGAGCCGCGTTTGCCGCCGACAAAATTGATGAGTTCCGTCATATCCGCCGGACGTGAAAAATTGTGACGCCACACTGATTGCCCGGTTAATGTTACCTGGGGCGCTTCAGGAAAAATCATCTGGCGAATTTTTGAATTGACGCCATCCGCTCCGATCACGACATCGTATTCTCCGCTTGTTCCATCCGTAAATTTTACTTCAACGTTTTCATTGGATTGAATAATTTCTGCTGCCGTGACTCCAAGCCGCACCACTGTGCCTTTTTCCTGCGCCGTCGTCGTTAACACTTTATGCAACGCCGAACGTGCAATGCCTAAGTTCGCCGGATATTCAGGCCCCGCGAGCCGCGCTCCGGGAATCGTCGCAATGCGATGTCCCACCGGGTTGTAAATTCCGACGGTTTCAAATGGAAAGGAGGCGGACAAATATTTGTCTACCAGACCAAGTTGCGCCATCGAACGCACGACATTGGATTGTTGAATAATGCCAACGCCGTAGACCGTCCAGACCTGTTTGATCTCAACTAAATCAACCGCAATCCCTTTGTCACGAAAGGCAATCGCAGTGCAAAGACCGCCAATACCTCCGCCGATAATCAGCGCTTTTTTGATCATAAAATTTTACCTTTCAATGCCCAATAATTTCATCGCGTTGCCGCCTAAAATTGCTGTGCGATCATTTTCGCCCAATGAATTCAGGCTTTCGATCAATTCGTGTACGTCGTAATCGCCCATATCAAAGGCGTAATCCGTGCCGACGACAATTTGCGATGCGCCAACCTGCGCAATCAAATTTTGTAATTGCTCCGGCGCATACACCAGCGAATCAAAATAAATTTGCTTCAAATATTCGCTCGGCTTTTTCTGAATGTTATCCGCTTCGGGGCGCACTTTATAACCGTGATCGGAACGCCCGATGTAAGCGGGCAAATATCCGCCGCCGTGCGCGGCTACAATTTTGACGCCGGGATTGCGATCTAATACGCCACCGAAAATTAAGTTCGACAACGCAATTGTCGTTTCAAGTGGTTGCCCAATCATATTCGTTAAATAAAACTGATTAACGCGCTCACCCAGCGAAGTGCCGAGCGGATGAATGAACACGATGCAGCCTAGCTCATCGGCTTTCGCCCAGAATTTTTCAAACCTTGCATCGGCTAAATCAAGACCATTCACCGCGGTAGAAATTTCTACGCCTTTGAGGTTGAGCGTTTTGACGGCGTGGGTGAGTTGTTCGACTGCAAGCTCAGCGTGTTGCAAAGCAATTGTGCCGAGTCCGGCAAACCGTTCAGGATTCGTCGCGCACGTAGCGGCAACATGTTCGTTTTGCACGCGGACAATCTCTTTGGCAAGGTCAGGCTCAGCCCAATAATAATACTGATTCGGCGAAGGGCTGAGCACTTGCACATCTACGCCCATGGCATCCATGTCGCGCAGCCGCTCTTCCAGATTCGTCATTTTGCGAAAAGCTTCAGGCAACATTTTTTGGACGTTATACTTGACAGAATCCGCGCCTTGCATCCGCAGCATCATTTCCGGCTCGCCTTTTTTTTGCGGACAATCAGCGACCAACGGTTCAACCGCAGGCGTCAGCAAGTGCGCGTGCAAATCTATCGTGAAGTGTTTGTGAGTTCGGATAATTGTAGTGTGATTATCCGTTGAGCATTCGTTGGTGCAAGTATGTAGTGGCATAAAAATTATCAGTACCGCAAGCGATAGCGAGCATCCCGGGGTTGTTATTAAACGCTCGCTATCGCTTGCCTGCTTATTTCAGTTTCAACCGCAAAATCGTCAGCGAATGCGCCGGGAAGGTGTAATTGAATCCGTTGTTTTCAATCGTCGCGGTGATGTTGCGCGTCACGGGGCGCACTTTCTTGTCGTCGCCAAATGTATGCGTCACTTTCAGGTCGGGATGATTCAATTCCCAAACGCCGATGGTGTTCGTCAATTGGCCTTCCTGATTATCAATGCGCGTCGTCAGGTCTTTGTCTTTGCTGCGATTCAATACGTTGACGTAAATCGTTTTCTCCGCCGCGTTGTAGCTGGTCGAAACGTCCAGATATTTCAGCGCCGGACGATTGCCGACTTTGTAGGTTGGCGCAGAGACAAACGTATCCAGCGACTGATTGCCTTGCTGTTTGGTGAATTCTACCAGCGGAAAATAAATCGTCTGCAAAAACAGCCCTTGTTTATTGGTCGTAATCGGCGCGATCACATTCACCATTTGGGCAATGTTCGCCATCTTGACGATGTCGGCGCGGCGGAAGAATGAATTGAAAAACATGCCCATCGCCAGCGCGTCTTCAAAGTTATAGACCTCTTCCAATTTTTTCTCGTTGAAAGCGCGATACCAGACATTCCATTCGTCGTAGGCAATGTAAATCGGACGCGGATTTTGCTGACGGTTTTGCGCTTCCTTGATCTGACTCGCCGTGACATCAATGTAATTATCAATCGTTTGTCCTGAAGCCAAAAACTTCTCGAAATCATTATCGCGATTGTTGATGTAGGTATGCAGCGCAATGTAATCAGCCTGATTGCGCAGTGTATTCAGCACCGTGCGGTTCCAATGCATCCAGTCCGCCGTTGGCCCGTAATTGCTCGAACCACTGGCAATCAACTTGATGCTTGGATCGGTTGAGCGCATCGCCTTGCCAGCTTCGAGCGCGAATTTGGCATACTCTTCGGCGCTCTTGTTGCCGAGTTGCCAGGGGCCGTCAATCTCATTGCCGAGCGCCCAATACTTCACGTTGTAAGGTTTCTCACGGCCATTCTTGCGGCGCAAATCTGCCCAGTAAGTGTTTTTTGTTTCGTTGCAATACTCGACCCAGTGCCGCGCATCATCAATCGTGCCGAGTCCGGCGTTGATGCAGATATAAGGTTCCGCGCTAATCACCTCGCAATATTTCAAAAATTCATCCGTGCCAAAACGATTACTTTCCAAATCGTTCCAAGCCAAATCCTTGCGTACCGGACGTTGATCTTTCGGCCCGATGCCGTCTTTCCAGTTATAACCCGAAGCGAAATTGCCGCCCGGCCAGCGCAGGATCGAAACATTCAATTGCTTGACGACATCCATCACATCTTTGCGGTAGCCGTCTTTGTCCGACAGCGGGCTGCCTTCTTCGTAAATGCCGCCGTAAATCATCCGCCCCAGATGCTCAGCAAAATTGCCGAACAAGTTCGGATGGATTTCGCCGATGGTACGGTCAATGTCTATCTTGATGCGGGCTTGCGGCGGTTGGCTTTGCGCAAAGGTAACGCTGTTGCAAAACAGACCAGCGGTGATGATGGTTGTGAGTAAGCGGGTGATAAGTGTTCGCATAAATTTCTCCAGTTACGATACAGCAAATGTTTTATGGGTCTCCCGTGATTTGTGCGGATATTAGCTCCGTTAGGAGCGGCCTGTTTATAGCAAATATGAAGAGGTAAACCATTCCATCTGTCACAGGTCGCTCCTATGGAGCTAACGCAGCCCCTCGAATTTCCAAACAGGTGCTTACTTTTGAAACAGCCGTGGAGCAAATTCTTTCAGGTCGCGCCGCCACGTTTGCCATTCGTGGTCTGTCCCCGGTGATTCGTAATAGTCGTGTTTGATGCCTGCGCTTTCCAATGTTTTATGAAAATTGTTGACGCCTTGATACATCCGCTCAGGTTCTTTCGTACCAATCCCGACCCAGACCAATTTTACTTTTTTATTGAATGACGCTGCATCGCTGAGAATGCCGCCAAATGCGGTCTTGAGGTCAAGCGGCGTCCCTGACATACCGCCGCCCGCTCCGCTGAATCCGCCGATGTAAGAAAACAGATCAAGCCGTTTGAGCGTAATCTGGAATGTTTGCATGCCGCCCATCGAAAGCCCAGCCATCGCACGGTTTTCGCGGGTTGGAAGCGTTCGATATGTCTTGTCAACGAATGGAATCAGCGCCTGCGTCAGATCGTCTTCAAACGCGGAAAACATTTCCTGCATCGCCTTTGCCCGGTCAGGCGACGTAGGCGGGCCGCCCACTGCGGGCGCTGCCTGTCCAGCACGTTTAGCATAGCCATACGCCATTACAATGATCATCGGTTTGGATTTACCTTGAGCGAGCAGATTATCGAGAATCACGTTGGCGCGTCCCTGCCGAATCCATCCCGTTTCATCTTCGCCGCCGCCGTGTTGCAGATAGAGTACGGGAAAGCGTTGTTTGGTTTGCGCCTCGTAACTCGGCGGCAAATAAACCATCGCGTGTCGCCAACTGCCTGTTACTTTTGAGTTATACCAAACGTCGCGCACTTGGCCGTGCGGCACGTCCTGAATGTGGTAATAAGTCGAGCCTGCCTCTGGCACTTCAACCGCGCTCGCATATTTGCTGCCGCCAAAAAATGACTGGCTGCCCGTGTCACTCACATCTGCGCCATCTACGACGAAGTTGTAATAGTGCAAACCGGGAACCATCGGCGGCGTTGTGTAAGTCCAAAATCCATCCGCCTGCTTTTCCATTTCCCCTTTGGGATTGCTCCAGAAATTGATTCTGACTTTCGTGGCGTCAGCAGCTTTCACCCGCAATTGCACGCGGCCCTGACTGTCAACGCGCGGATATTCCGCACTCCATACGTTTGTCGTAGCGGGCTTAAAATCGCCTGCTTCTTGAGCGGTGGTAACTTGTGTTACGGAAATTAGTAACACGGCGATTAAAAACAATATCGTTTTCTTCATAACATTCGGCTCCTAATTAAAGTTGTTACTTACAGTTTTTCTCGAAACAAAGATGCTTGCTGAAAAATGGCATCACATAATTTTGAAAACGCACGGCGACCGCGCTGGTGTGCGTACCTGAATAAATCTCAAAGCCATTCGCAATGCCGTATTTATCCATCGCTTCGTGCAGCTTGCCGGAATCAAAGCGCAATCCATCTTTGTCGCCGACATCAATCGAGATCGCACGATAGATCCGCAAATTCGTCACGTATTGATCAAAGAAAGCCAGTGGCGAATTCGCTGCCCAACGCGCCAACACGTCGGTTTGCACTTCGCCATTCTTTCTTGCCAGATCAAGATAGAGCGGAGGATTTTTCGGATTCGGCGACCACGCAGCAGCAGCGGCGAGTTGGGCGCGCGCACCGAATGGCAACTTAGCGGAATCTTCTGGCGTTTTGACGGCTTCCAAAGTCTTTTCCATTTCCGCATTCGTTGGTCCCGCTTGTCGCGGCGACAAACAACACGGACTCATAACGTACAGGCTGCCAAACACGTCAGCATGCTTCATGCCGATGCGCGTCGCGCCGTAGCCACCCATCGAATGGCCTACCAGACCACGACTCAACCGATTCGGCATCGTGCGGTAATGCGCGTCAATGTAAGCGACTACATCACGCGCGATGTAATTCTCGAAATCTCCGGTCGTAGCGGAACTGGAATACATCGAACCGTTATGCACGGTCTTTGAATCAGGCAGCACGACGATTACTTCTTTAGCGCCAAGAGCAAACGCGCCTTCGATGGTTTGCGGCACGTGGATTTCTTTGCTCCACTGCTCCGCGCCGATGGAATAACCGTGCAACGCATAGACAACGGGGTAGCGGCGTGATTTTTGTTTGGCATAACTCGGCGGCAGAACTACGAGGACATCGCGGTCAATTGCATTGCCTTCCAGATTACCTTCCAACGCAGTCCCGTGAATTTTGATGCGCTCTACTGCGGCAGGTTTTGCGCCTTGCACGACCGGAGGCACTTCGGTTTGCACCTGCGCCGCAACCGAAATCACCACCACCATCGTGATTAACAACAAAGTGAAAAAGCAAAGTTTCATATTCATCATTCGTTTCCTTTAGTCGTGACGGCTTTGGTCGTTCCGTGCCGTATGTTTATGACGCCTGTCTGGTTTCAACCAATGAAAATGATAAGAACAAAGCAACGACTGCTGCGCCTGCCGCCATATAAAACGGCGCGTGCAGCCCGAACTTATCCGCCAGCAACCCGCAAAGAAAAGGCGTAAAAACGCCGCCACAAATTTCACCCGCTCCCGCGAGCAAGCCTATCGCTTTGGCCGTAGAGTGCGCAGGAACCGTTTCGGAAGGGATTACGCCTAGCACAAGGGGAACTGTGCCGAACATAAAATAAGCCAGAAACATCGCAGGCATCTGCCAACCCGAACCCGCCAAAAACAAAAGTGCCAGCGGGAAAAAAATCCCAACCAACAAAAACAGATTGATGACAGATTTTCTGCCGAATCGGTCAGATAGCCCTGTTACGATCAGGCCGGAAAGCAACGACGAAACGCCCATCAAGCCCATGGTTTTGCCCATCTCGGCTTCGGTGAATTTTTGCATTTCAGTGAAATACCTGGGCATGAAAGTCATACAGGCGTTAAGCCACGTGAGCAGCAAACAAGCCAGCACCAGCCCGATGCGAATGTTGCGGTATTGCCATAACTCGCGCAGGCTCAAGCTGGCTTCTGTTTGGTTCTCGACGGCGATAG
>JAYVRW010000262.1:0-4441 GCA_043775925.1 Blastocatellia bacterium | reverse complement strand
AAGGAGAAAGCTCATGAAAGTACATCACAGGAATACAGTCAAAGCCTTTTCAGTATTAGTTATGCTGATCGCGCTTGGCGTCGGTTCAGCGAGCAGCTTTGCGCAAACTTTTACTGCGACACTGACTGGAACCGTTAGCGATCAGGCAGGTAGCGCGCTACCCAATGCCAAAGTCGTAGCAACTAATCAGGGTACCAAACTCGCCTACACCTCAACCACGACAGATGCGGGAATTTATACCCTGCCATTTTTACCTGTCGGGAGCTATGTGATTTCAGTCGAAGCTGGCGGATTCAAGAGATTAGTTTCTAACGAAATCAAGCTTGAAATCAATCAAACCGCACGCGTCAATTTAGCGATGCAGGTTGGTGCCGTGACTGAGCAAGTTAATATCACCGATGTTGCTCCGCTGTTACAGACTGAAAACACCACAGTCGGCGGAGTTATTACAGGTACGACGACAACAGCTTTGCCGCTGAATGGTCGTAACTTTCAACAATTGACTTTGCTGGTTCCAGGGACGGTGAATCCTAACCCCGGTGGTTTTAATAACCCGAATGGTCAGGGACGGCCTTATGTCAATGGAAATCGTGAACAGGGAAATTCATTCCTGCTCGACGGAATTTCAGTGGATGAAACCATTGATAACCGGATCGGGTACAAACCAAATATTGATGCCATCGCTGAGTTTCGTGTCGAAACCAGTAACTCATCAGCGGAATTTGGCAACGTGACCGGAGCCACTGTCAACGCGACGATGAAATCCGGTACGGATCAATTCCATGGGAATGTTTTTGAATTCCTGCGTAATGACAAATTCGATGCTGTGAACTGGTTCACTAATCGTAATAGCACGCCAACCAATCCAGCCTTAAAGGCTAAATTACGTCAGAACATTTTTGGCGGAACTTTTGGTGGTCCAATCATCAAGCAGAAACTCTTTTTCTTTGCTGCTTATCAGCAAACGATTCAGCGGACAGGCGGACCGGGCACTGCCAACGTGACGCCGACTGCATGGCGTACTGGCAATCTCTCGGCTTTCACCACTACCTTCATTCGTGATCCGCTCAAAACAGGCGCGTGTTCAGCTACTGACCAGACGGCATGCTTTGCTGGCAATATTATTCCAGTAAATCGCATCGTCAATCCGGTGGCCAAAGCATTGTTTGCTGATACTAAACTGCACCCATTGGCAACTCGTGGACAGATTGGTACAGGCGTCGGGTTGATTGATGTAGTGACAGCTAACCAATTGAACAATCCCCAGGTGGATGCCAAGATTGATTGGCGAATAACTGAAAATGATAATTTCTCAGCTCGTTATTCTTTCCAGTTTGGTACTGCCGCCGGAACGGTTGGAGCATTGCCAACTAACATCACAGGTCAGAGCGTACAACGTCCGCAGAATATCGCTCTCAATTGGACGCGAACGATCAGTTCATCGGTCATTAATGAAGCTCGCATTGGTTTTAACCGTGCAGTTTTCATCAGTGACTTCAATGATTGGGCGAGCATCGGAAATGCCAATTCAAAACTTGGAATTCCCGGTACGCAGGTGATTCCCGGCCTATCATTAGTTTCGGCTGGTAATGGTATTTCATTTGGGTCACGTGCAGTCAATGAAGATAACGTGACCAACACCTTCCATTACGGAGATAACTTAACGGTACTGCGCGGGCGTCATTCGCTCAAGATGGGTGGGCAGTGGCTCCGTTATCAACAAAATCGTTTTTATCCCGGTAATAATGGTTTGTTGGGCGGCTTCACCTACGACGGAAGATTTACTAATTTAGCCTTTGCTGATTTCTTGCTTGATCTCTTGGCAAACAAGAGTATTGGAAGTCAGAGCGGTACCTGGGGACATCGTCAAAATCGAATCGGTGTTTTCTTCCAGGATGATTTCAAAGTCCGTAGTAACTTGACACTGAATCTCGGCATGCGATGGGAGTACACCTCACCTGTTGTCGAAGTTCTGGATCGTCAATCAAATTTTGACTTAACCACTAAAGCGCAGCTTTTTGCCGGAAAAAATGGTAACAGCCGTGCGTTGTACAAATCTTATAAAAAAGGTTTTGAGCCGCGCATTGGTTTTGCCTGGACACCTGAAATGTTTAATCGCAAATTGGTTGTTCGTGCCGGTTATGGAATTACGCAATACATGGAAGGCACCGGATCAAACCTGCGCTTGCCATTAAATCCACCGCTGTTTTCGGAAGCAGATCAAACGTATGACTCCACCACCGGAGCCGGAACAATTACCAAAGGGTTTACGGATGTTATTGTTCGTACTACACCCGCAGGTAATATTCGTGTCTGGAATCCTGATGTCAGACCGCAATTTACGCAACAATGGAATTTAGCACTGGAGTATCAGCTCGGAAGAGCAACATCTGTTTCAGCGGCGTATGTTGCTAATAAGGCGACCCATTTGGTTGCGCCGACTGACTGGAACCAGCCGATAGCAGGTATTGGAGATCCTTCGACTTGGACTTCGCTCAATTCACGACGTCCGTTCTTTGCAGCGTTTCCTTTAGTAACACAAATCAGTGGTACAGATACGTGGGCACGAAGTAATTACAACGCCCTTCAGGTGTCTGTCCGCCAACGTCAGATGAAAGGTTTTGAGTTCTTAATTTCTTATACTTTCAGCAAGACGTTGACAGATAATCTGGGTTATTACGGCAGCGGTGGGGTAGCCTCACAAGGGGCGTATCCTTCCAATAACTATGATCGTCGGCGTGATTATGGGCGGGCATTTTTCGATGCTACTCATAACTTCGTTTGGTCGGGAACCTACGAATTGCCTGTAGGTACGGGCAAGCCTTTCGGCAGCGACTGGCATCCGGGCGTTAAAGCTTTAATCGGGGGATGGAATGTCAGCAGCATCGTCAGTGCACACACTGGTTTCCCGCTCACGGTTCAATCAACTGATGTCTCGTTGCAGGGGCCACGAGGCGGTGGTCGTCCTAATCTGATTGGCACTGGCATTCCAGGTACTCAAACGATTGATGGCTGGCTTGATCCTGCCGGTTTCGTTCAGGCAGCCGCTGGAAAGTTTGGTAATTCCGGGGTTGGTATTATTGAAGCTCCAGGATATATCAATTGGGATTTCGGCATTGGTAAGAAGTTCTCTATTTCTGAATCAAAGTATTTTGATTTCCGAACGGAGTTCTTCAACTTTACCAACACGCCGAGCTTTGGTCCTCCTGCCCGTAATTTCAGTGATCTGAATACGTTCGGTAAAATCACCAGCACGGTCAGCCCACCGCGAAACTTAGAATTTGTCTTGAAGTTCCATTTCTAAAGGCAATTCAATTTTCACTCTAAATAAGGAGAGCTTCAGAAAAGCTCTCCTTATTTTTGTAAAAAATATTTTCTATTGCCAAAAGCTCTGAACTGTTCGCGCAGACTCGACGCCACAAAAAACTTTCTTCATAATAAAAGCTTATTAATTAATGATAAGTTTAGTGAATTCTGAGACTTTATTTATGAAACCTAAATCCGCATTTCCGGTTGCTGACAGCGAAGGTCAATACGCCACTCCGCTCAGCAAAAACATCCATCTGCTGCGGTGGGTCGAAAAAATGGCGAAGCTCACCAAGCCCGCTGATATACATTGGATTAATGGCTCCGATGAAGAAAATGAAGAATTGTGTGCCCAACTGGTCGAGGGGGAGACGTTTACAAAACTTAACGAAGAGTTATGGCCGGGATGTTATTACGCCCGTTCTGACGCCAGCGATGTGGCTCGCGTCGAAGAGCGCACCTTTATCTGTTCGCTTTCCAAAGACAACGCGGGACCAACCAACAATTGGGAAGACCCTTATAAAATGCGGCGTAAGCTAAAATCGCTTTTTGACGGATGCATGCAAGGGCGCACAATGTACGTGATGGCGTTTAGCATGGGGCCGCTGGATTCGCCGCGCTCGCAAATTGGCGTGCAGATCACCGACTCTGCTTATGCCGTCGTGAATATGCGAATTATGGCTCGTGTCGGCGTTCCCGTGTTTCAGGAAATTGACAAAGACGAAAAGCGTGTTGTGCCGTGCATGCACTCCGTCGGAGCGCCGCTCGCACCTGAAGACACTGACGTGCCGTGGCCTTGTAACAAAGAAAAATATATCGTGCATTTTCCTGAGACGCGAGAAATTTGGTCGTATGGATCAGGCTATGGCGGCAACGCTTTACTCGGCAAAAAATGTTTTGCGCTACGCATCGCTTCCAACATTGCGCGTGACGAAGGCTGGATGGCAGAACACATGCTCATCCTCGGCGTAGAAAATCCGCAGGGCGAAAAAACTTACGTTGCGGCAGCTTTTCCCAGCGCGTGCGGCAAAACAAATTTTGCGATGTTGATTCCGCCCGCGAGTTTTGAGGGCTGGAAGGTCTGGACAGTCGGAGACGACATCGCGTGGCTCTGGCCTGATGAACAGGGACGTTT
>JAYVRW010000261.1:0-4442 GCA_043775925.1 Blastocatellia bacterium | reverse complement strand
AAAGAGTAGCGTGATTGGGATCGGAATTCATGGGTAAAACCTACGCACTCTTGAATTGCTGCTTAAAGATTTTCAGTTCTGCCGCCTGCGGATGTGTTTTGTAAAGCGGGTCAAGTGGATAACAGCCGGAAACTAATCCATTACGCGGAGCCGTCGTACAATCGCTGAACGTTCGGCACAGTCGCTTGGTTTGCAGTGGTCTGCCGTTGAGAACATCATCCGGCAGATCGTGATACGAAAGCACAATTCTCCCCATCCCGACGAAATCAACTTTGTTAGTTCGCACGTAATATTGACCGACGTTCGCTAACCATTCCTGCAAATAACTGTAGCCCGTTCCGACGATCAAAAGTTCTGGAAATTTTTCTTTAAGTTGAGCCGTGAGATTCAGCAAACGGGCAACGCCGATGAGCGGGTCTTCGGGCGGAAGGTAGCCATCAGACGGCGGGAAAATCGCCGGGCGCTGAATGTGTGGAATGTAGTATGGGCTGCCGGAAGAAATACAAACCAGCCGAATGTCGAGGTCTTGCAGAATTTGCAGAAATTCAAACGTTTCCGTGAGGTCAACTTCGAGCGGATTATTTTTATTCACTCCGAAACCGTAATTGTAAATTCCCTCAAAGGTTTCAGGTTCTCCGCGTTGATCGGCGTCTTTGCGAAAGGGAATTAGGTCAAACGCACTGAGCCGAACGCCGATCAATAATCCCGGCGCATCACGGCGGATTCCGTTCACCAGTTCGCGCAAAAATCGGGTGCGATTTTCGAGGCTGCCGCCGTATTTTCCTTCGCGTGTATGTGAACTCAGGAATTCATGTCCGAGGTAGCCGTGACAATGCTTGAGGTCTACGAATTCGTAGCCCGCCTGCTGCGCACGAATCGCAGCTTTCACAAAATCCCCAATTAAATCGTCAATTTCAGCGTCCGTGAATAAGGCTTTTTCCGGTTCAACATGAAATTTTTTATCGAGAATTGGATGACGATACAGCGTCCGCGATTCAAGATTCTTTCCGTTGGGACGCGAAAATCTTCCGCTGTGGGTGAGCTGCAATCCAAGCAATAAATCATCAGTTTTCCCACAACGATTCTGGTGTGCATCCAGCAGCGTATTTCTGAGGGATTCCAGCGCCGAAGCAGTGGCATCGCTCGAAATTAATTGATTTGGATTGGCGCGTCCGTCGTGACGCACAGCCACCGCTTCGCCGCCCCAGATCAGCTTGGCTCCGCTGTCGCCGAAATTATGCCAGCGACGAATTGTTAAGTCGGAAGGGAAGCCGTCAGGAGTTCCGTCCCAGCCTTCCATCGGCAAAATGCTGAAACGATTTCCGATAGTTTTTCCGTGAACGGTGTAGCTCTGTCCGAGTGGTGAATCCGCGCCGGAGTTTAGTTCACGGTCAAATGGTAGCTCGACGCCAAGTGAGTCCAGATAGGCTTGAAAATTGTCAGCAGTTTTTAATGAGGCGATGCGTTTGAAATTATAATCTTTGGTCATTGTAAGAAAAATTTATCGAAGCTCAATCATATTGCCATCAGGATCGCGCAGGAATAATTGTGCTGCGCCGCCGCGTCCTGAGCCATGTTCAAAAGTAACATTCATCGCGGTCAGCTCTTGCGCAGCGACTTCGACATCAGGAACGTTAATAGCGATATGGCGATCAAATTTGGGATTTCCAGATTCGTGGTTGGGGAGCGATTCTGTCCCCAGCAAATGAAGCTGAAGCCCGTTGCGTAAATCGTACCATCGGCCTGGAAATCCAAAATCAGGACGCTCCAGATTTTGCAGACCGATAATATTTTCGTAAAAGTCAGCGGAGCGTTCAACGTCCGAAACCAGCACTCCGGCGTGATGAAAGGCAATAAATGTTATTGGCATAATGAAAACCTTGTATGAGCTTGTGAAGCGGTCTTGGGGCTTTGGTTTTTGGTCTTTGAATATCTAATCTAGTTAGTGGTAAATAACAAAGGACGTAAAGTTGTAGGCAAACTTCAAGTTTCCATCATCAGATCAAAAACCAAAGTCCAAAAGCCAAAGCCCTTATCTAAAAATGCAAAAAAGCAATTTAATTGCTCTCAGCAAATTTCTCAATGGTCAGCGCCGAATTATCAGGAATGTTGGAAGGAAGGAAAGTTGACAGGGCAACCGCCATCGCCGTTTCTACGACTTCATTTGAACCTGTCGTAACAGGTGGGTAGCCTATGTTATGTGGCGTTATAGTCTCGTCTTTGACGAGCAGGATTGCCGACATATTTAGTTACAATTGGCCCCCGACAAATGAATTAGGTTCAAAAATTAATGTCGAAGATCGCGCACGCAGCAGAAGCCCCGCAACATCGTGAATCTTAGACTACGATGTGATTGCGGTCAAGCCATCAAATGTGGCTTTTTTCTTGCGATTTATTCACTTGACCACACTCAGACCATTCGTTATGCTATCCCACTTTTGCATCAATCATTTAACTTTATTGGGAGCTTGGCAATTCTTGGTCAGGCTTTTGGTTCGAGGAGAGAATTTTTCTAATGGCTAGTATACAAGCGACTCAAATCCGTAAGGGCATCGTAATTTTACACAACGGAACTCCGCACCGGATTTTAGAATTTCATCATCACACCCCCGGCAACCTCCGTGCGATGGTACAGACCAGAATGCGTAATTTGAAAACCGGTTCCACGACGGAACATCGTTTTCGCTCGACGGAATCAGTCGAACGCGCCATTTTTGAAGAACTGGAAATGACGTTCCTGTATGGTGATGCTGACGGCTACCATTTCATGAACATGGAATCGTATGAGCAGGTCGCACTGAGCGGTGAAACGCTGGGAGATGCGATTGGTTATATTTTGCCGGAAACCGTCATTAAAATTGAGTTTTTTGAAGGCAATCCCATTGGCATTTCTTTGCCGACAACCGTAGTGTTGACGGTAGTTGAGACCGAACCGGAAATCAAAGGCGCGACGGTCAGCAACGTCGGTAAGCAAGCGAAGCTCGAAACTGGAATCATGGTGCAAGTTCCCGCGTTTATCAAAGAAGGCGAAAAAGTTCGCGTTGATACGACGGAAGGCAAGTACATGGAACGGGCGAAATAGAATAGGGCTTGGGACTTTGAATTTTGGTCTTTGATTTCCTCCATCAACAATCTAATTTCTTCAAAAATTCTTGATGAGGCGATTCTCGTGGATGAACTGAAAACCCACATAAACAAACCAAAGATCAAAACTCAAAGCCCAAAGACCAATTCTGTCAACGATATGTATTTTATTTACAGCATCCTTCTCAGCTTCGCCTTTCTCGCTTTATTGCCGTATTTCATCTATCAGGCATTTTCCAATCAAAAATATTTCAGCAATTTTTCTGAAAGACTTGGCAGTTTGCCGACAAGCTTTCAGAATGATGATTGCCCAACAATCTGGATTCACGCGGTTTCGGTTGGCGAAGCAATTGCCGCACATATCTTAGTCAAATCCTTGCGCGAAAGATTTCCTGACCATCGTTTGATTTTTTCAACGACGACAGCAGCAGGGCAAGCCGTCGCTCGTTCGCGGATTTCTGAAGTAAATGCGTTTTGTTATTTTCCTTTCGATTGGAAATTTTCTGTCCGAAAATCTTTGCGGTTCATTCGTCCATCCGCCGTAATTTTGATGGAATCTGAGCTGTGGCCTAATTTTCTCAGTGAATGCAAAAAACAAGCAATTCCGGTCGTTGTTGCGAATGGCCGTGTCTCTGATCGTTCGTTCCGGCGTTCGATGAAATTTTCGTTTTGGTTTCGGAGAATGACTGCGAATGTGACGTGTTTTCTGATGCAAAGCGAAGCCGATGCACAACGCATCTCAGCGTTAGGCGCTGAAAATGTGATCGTGACTGGAAATATCAAGTACGACATTGGCGCGGAAAAATCAGATGCGAACACAACCATTGTAAATCTTGCTGATGAATTAGCGTTGAGCAGCCATCCGCTAATTATTGCCGGCAGCACTACCGATGGCGAGGAAGAAATGATTCTCGCGGCGTTCCAAGAGTTAAAGAAAAAAGCTGGCTTGGAAAATACGCGCTTGATGATTGCTCCGCGCCATCCCGAACGTTTTGACACGGTAGCGAAATTGCTTGATTCGACGCATTTGAAATTCGCTCGTCGTTCGGTTTTGGCGCACCAGGTGGAAGCCATTGGCAACCATAATTTTACGCAATTCATCAATGACTCAATCCAAAAATCCGAAGTGATTTTACTAGATTCAATTGGAGAATTGGCTTCGCTGTATCGCTTCGCCGCTGTAGTTTTCGTGGGCGGAAGTTTAGTTCCGAAAGGCGGGCACAACATCCTCGAACCCGCTTTTGATGGGCGTCCAGTAGTAGTCGGGCCGTACATGGAAAACTTTCGAGAGATCACCGAAGAATTCAAATGCCGCCAGGCAGTGCTTCAATTACAGGGAACAACCGATAAAGAATTAT
>JAYVRW010000260.1:0-16158 GCA_043775925.1 Blastocatellia bacterium | reverse complement strand
TCTTTTGCACCTCCATAAAATCCATCACCACCGTTTGCGCCGTCGTGCCATGAAGCAAAAAGTTCACCGTAATTTTTATACAACTCAGACCACTGCGCACGATAAAGATCAATGTATTCGGGCTTGCCGTAATCTTTCGCGTTGCGATCCCAGGGCGAACAGTACAAGCCAAATTTCATTCCGTGCTTGCGACAAGCCTGCTCGAATTCTCGCACCATATCGCCTTTACCATTTCGAAAAGGGCTTTTTGAAATGTTGTAATCTGTCGTTTTGGTAGGCCACAACGCAAACCCATCGTGATGCTTCGCTACTAAAATCAGCCCTTTTAATCCTCCCGCTTTTGCCGCTTTCACGATTTGTTCTGCATCGAATTGTTCAGGATTAAAAAGTTTTGGATCGCCGTCGCCGTAGCCCCATTCCTTATCCTGATACGTGTTCAGTCCGAAATGAATTAGTCCGTACATTTCCATTTCGTGCCAGCGCAATTGGCGTTCGGCAGGAATGGCTCCGTAGGCTTGCGGCGCGGGTTGTGCCTGAGCTGCAAAACTACTGACGACCAAAAGTAGGATCAAAATTGTTTGGGAAAGTTGTTTCATGTCATCTGGATTGTTGAGAAATTTCTTGTTACTTTATTGCTATGAAAACCTTAAAAATCTTTGCCGCAACTTTCGTTGTAGCGTTTATTTTCTGCGCTACGAATCTTAACGCTCAACCAGGTCAGCAACCTGACTTCATTCGCCAGGCACAACCGCTGCTCCGCGAGGGAAAGTTTGACGAGGCATTAGCTATTTATAAAGCCGAACTCGACAAAGACCGGAAATCATTGGCTGCGCTGAATGCTTCCGGTGTTGCACTTGACCTGAAAGGCAATGGACTCGAAGCCAGAAAATTCTTTGCGAGAGCTATCGAAGCTGCTCCCAACGATCAAGCCAAAGCCAATGCGCAACGCCAGATGGCAATGTCTTACGGCTTTGAAGGCGATTGCAAAAATACCGTCAAATATGAACAGATGGTCTTTGATTATCAGGTCACCAAAAAAGATTTTTATCAGCAGGGTGAAATGTACAACGAAGCGGCGCGTGTTTGCATTGATTCCGGCGATTTGAATACTGCTGAAAAATATTACCTGCTCGGGCAAAAATTTGGTTTGCAGGAACCCGACATCAAACCTGATCGCGTCGCCTTATGGAATTTCCGCACCGAACACGCCCTGGCACGACTTGCTGCTCGCCGTCATCAAAAAACCGAGGCCAATAAACATGTCGCCGCCGCGAAAGACATTCTCGACAAAAATCCAGAGATGGCAACGGCGCAAGCGATTTTCTATCCCTATTTGACGGGCTATGTCGCGTTTTATGCAGAAGATTACAAAACCGCTTTGACCGAATTATTGAAGGCGAATCAGAACGACGCGTTTATTCAATGCCTGATCGGACAAACCTATGAAAAATTAGGGCAGCCGGAAAAGGCGAAAGAAATGTACCTGAAAGGTTCACAGGTGACAGCGCACAATCCGCCTGCCGCTTTTGCCAAACCGTTCACAAGAAAAAAACTTGCACAGAAATAATTCATAGCAGAAGGAGGGCGTCAGTGTGCTGGAACCAATTTCCAGAGGACGGCTACGGCTGCCCTCCTTAACAGTCGGGCTTCTGCCTCAGTGCTTGAGTGCCATTTTCTGCGCCTTGATGGACAGCTCCGCCGCCAGAAAACATTGCGCCTGCGGCATCGCGGTTTCCGTTCGATTCAAAATATCATCCACCAATTGCGTCCCATACGGTGTTGGGTCTTTGCTGCAATCCATGTATTTCGTTTCATTCTGATTCACCAGATAAAGATTGTTTCCGCCCTTGCGAACGTTAATATCAATGTTCTTGCGAATCTCAATAAAACCTTCCGTACCGATCACCGTCAGTCGCCCATCGCCCCACGTTCCCAGTCCTTCAGGAGTAAACCAGTCTACGCGAATGTAGCCCGTGCCGCCGTTGCCCCGTAGCATCACATCGCCAAAGTCTTCAAAGTTTGGATATTTCGGATGATTGACATTGCGCACCTGTGCGGCTACGACTTCGGCTTGCGTGGAACCGGTGAAAAATAAAAATTGATCGAACTGATGCGAAGCAATATCCGTGATGATTCCGCCGTAATATTTGGTATCCCAAAACCATTCGGGTCTGGTTGCCGGACGCACTTGATGCGGGCCGAGTCCGACGGTTTGAATCACTTTTCCGATGGCTCCGGCTTTGATTAATTCTCCGGCTTTGACAGTCGCGGGATTTTCCAGACGCTCGCTATACAGAATCGAATAAATCCGTTTGGTTTGTGCCTGCACTTTGCGAACTTCAGCTAATTGTTCCAGCGAAGTGATGCCCGGCTTATCGGACATAAAATCTTTGCCGTGCTTCATCACACGAATGCCGAGAGCCGCACGTTCAACGGGGATCGAAGCGCTTACCACTAATTGAATAGATCTGTCTTCGAGGATTTCGGCTTCGCTGCGGGCAAGCTTTGCCTCAGGAAATTGCTTCTGAAATCCGGCGATTAAATCAGGTTCTTTGGCGAAGAAAGAAACCAGTTCTCCGCCACCGCGCTGGACAGTTTTCGTCTGTCCGGTGATATGTCCGTGATTCAACCCAATGACAGCAAATTTTATTCTGACCAATCCTGCTTTGGCTGGCTTGGGTAAAATTGAAGTCGCTGAAATTCCAGCGGCTAGAGTGGCGGAATCTTTCAAAAATTTTCTGCGAGGAGTTTTGTTGTTTTCCATAAATTACTTTTTCAGTTCGGACATTTTGACAGGTTTACCAGTCGCCGCCGAACGATCCGCCGCGAAGACTACGCGATGAGTTTCAAAGGCGGTTTCAAAATCCGTGAGCGGCATTTTCTTTTTGGCTTTGGTGGAATCCACGAACGCCTGAAATTGCGGTTGATACGGATGATCTGACACGTCGCCGGAATCAATCAAAGAGGTTTCCAACTGACTCCATTTATTTTTATTCGTCTTTAATTTCTGCGAATGAAATTTATTGTCGAGCAAGCTTCCTTCGCTGCCGACGAGGTGAATATGGAAGTAATACGGCTGTAAACAATCCGTCACCGAAGCCGTTTTGCCAATCTTGCCACTTTTGAATTTCAGCATCGTCACCGAAGTCGTATCGTATTCGTAAGGCTTGAAAATTTTGCTTTTGCTACGATTGCTGTAACTGACGACTTCTTCCACTTCGTCATCCATGCACATCAGCAACGCATCCAGCGCGTGACATCCTGCCGTCAGCAAACTGCTGCCTCCCATGTCTTTTTTGATGTTCCAGGGAAATTGCCCGTACCACGGGCCAATGCCGTGATAATAATCAATTTCGCCGTAGTGCAATTCTCCGAGCAAGCCTTCTTTAATCACCGAATTGATGACACCAAAATGTGCGCTGTAGCGGACTTCAAAGCAGACGCAGGTATTCACTCCGGCTTTCTTGATCGCGTCGCGCATTTTCACTAAATCTTTGTAATCAAGCGCGAGCGGCTTCTCGATGATGAGATGCTTGCCAGCCTGTGCCGCTGCAATTGCCTGCGCCGGATGCTGCGGATGCGGCGTGCAAATATCAATCACGTCAATGGAAGAATCCTTCAGCATTTCGTTGTAATCGTTGTACACCTTGAGCGGCATTCCGTACTGTTTTTCCAGCTCCGCCGGATCAAGGTTGCGACGCGAACACACGGCAGTAACTTTCGCGCCTTTGACGTTTTTGAAGGTTTCGATGTGCGCTCCGGCTACCCAGCCGAGACCGACAATTCCGATGTTGAGATCACTCATAAGATTCCTTTTTTATGGCAGAAGCCCGACTGTTAAGGAGGGCAACTGTACTATGGGAATAGTTTCCAATGCACGGACGCCCTTCTTAACAGTCGGGCTTCCGCCTTACTTCCTGCGTCCAACTCCCTGTGCCATTTCGATTGTTTTGTTGATAATAATATCTTCAATCTCTGGCTTCCACGAAGTTGGTTGATCGTAATAAATCATCGAATCTACGACTTCGTAGCCGCCTTCGGCAAACATCCGCGCTGAAGGAATATACGCCATCACCTCGTTGGAATATCCCGCCACCCACAGGCCTTTTGCGCCTAATTCTTTTTTCAAGCGCAGCGCATAATCGGTCACGACTTCGCCGCCCAAACCAATCATCGTGAACTCATCGCCGATCTGAAAAATCTGGATCGGGTATGCATATTGCGAAGGTAATTTCCCGTCGCGCAGGTAGCGTCCCAACATTCGATCTGCATGTTTTTTCTTGAAAACATTGGCATCTTTCAATTGAGTTTCCAATGTCTCTTTCGTGGGAAGCGCAGCAAAAGGAAGCATCACACGATCAAACGAAGTTTTGATGTCGCCTTTGATCGAACTCATTTTGCCGTCAATCACCTGCTCCACGATGGCAGCCAATCCCGTGCCATGCTGCTGCGCAAGTTCAAGTGTACTGCGTGGGTTTGGATTCACATCGGCTCCACAGCCCATCACAAACATCGCAATGGTTCCGGGATGCTTGCTCTCTAATTCCTGTTGCGCAAAACCGGCATAATCACCGCTGATTTGATAAAACTGCGCAGTCAAAGTCGTGTTATGACAAGCATAGCCGAAGACTACACCACGCAATTTTTCGCGTTGTGTTTCGATCAACAAGACAGGTACGTCCTGGTCTACCACGCCACCTTTATTAACGCCGATGACGATATTTCCCGCTTCATTTTTCTCGCGGCGATTGACCGCGAAATTTCCGACGCCGTGTCCCATCGAAATTTTCGCCGAAGACAAATCCTTCATCGCCTGTCCAATGACCCAGATAATTCTATCGTGCAAAAACTGTGCGTACTCGTGAATCACCGTCGCCTGTTCCGCATCAACCTGGATTGCTCCGACTAAGTTTTGACGAATGACCGGACCGGTGTGCGTATGCGAAGCATTGAACATAATTTGTTCGCGCTTGATGCCGTATTTTTGTTGGGCTGTTTCTGCGACCATCTCAGCCAGTTCACGCGAATATCCGAGGATGTCCGTCGTAATTAGTACCATCCGATTCGTGCCGTTATCGCTCTCATCGGCAATGATTAAAGCCTTGGCGTAGATGTCATGAAATTTCGATTCGGAAGGTTTATTACGTGCGGCATATCCCGCCATCATAATTGGCTTAGGCGGTGTGATGACAACTTTGGCGAGTCCGGCGCGTAAGCCTTTCGCAGACAATGGAAGTGCGAATAAAAACACAAATAAAACGAGGCACAAATACTTTTTCATAAATAATTAGATTTTCAGAACACGTCGGGCGTTACTAAAAAGGATTTTTTTCGTCACTGTCTGATTTGGGGACAAGCGTCGAATGGTCGCAATTTGCTGCGCTCCGCTACATTTTTCACCTTGCCCCACAGTATCGTTGCAATCGCTTCCATAAAGCAACTTGTCCTGATGCCGTGACAGAAATTCGCGGGCGTGATCTTCGTCACGTGTCATCGCATTCAATCCCGAACCGGCTGACATGTCCGCATAAAAATTAGCATAATCAATCAGCCAGCGATCCGTCAGGCCTCCCGCTATCACCTTATTTTTCGGATATAAATCTGATTGATCCTGTCCCTTTCCAATATTCCCCCAAACCGTTTGCGCGTGTCCGATGAAATTCACGGTCGGGAACTTTTCGAGGATTTTATGGAACCGTGCGAAGTTCATATTATATTTCCCATGCTGGAAATGTAGAAGTACCGGAACACGAAATTCTTTGGCAATGGAAGCGATTAATTCGATTGAGGTTGAATCAGAATCTACAAAATATTTTTGTTCACCGATGCCGATTGCGCCGAGCTTCAAATATTTTTCGAGGACCTGTTTGGTCTCGGCAATGTCCGGCAATTCATTCGCAAAAAAATAATATTGTTTAGGATATTTTTTGACTAAGGCAAGACAGGAATCGTTGCCAAAAGCATCAACTTCAAGACCAAATTTCGATCCTGCGGGGAGCAAAATTGTTTTCGTAACCCCCATCGTTTTCTGATGCGCAAGCAAGGCTTCATCCGTGCGACCCGCATAATGCGTATGCTGATGAATGTCTATGATTGGCTCTTGTGCGAAAGAATTTTCCGTGAGGATTGCAGCGGGGGCTACAGAGATGAAGGTGCGGCGTGAAATCTGAGAATTCATAGTTTCTTCCTCATCAGTCGCGTAGCGACAAAATGATTTTAGGCGTGGTGTTTTAACCCACGCTCAACCAGACAAATCGTACACCCGTCGCATCAGCGACGATTGAATTCAGTCGTCGCTGACGCGACGCAAAACAATACTATGTCGATTCCGTGGGTTGAAACACCACGTCTAAAATCAAGCGTCGCGCTGCGACGAAGAATTGATTAATACTGGGGAAATTTTACAAATTAGTTCTGTGTTAGCACATATCTTTCAATCGCTTCCTTACAAGCCAGAATCGTTTCCAGCTTTCCATTAATATGCGGCTCCAGCGAAATCGCACCGGAGTAACCAATCGTTTTCAGTGCGCTCAGATGAGCTTGCCAATTCATCATGCCATTGCCGGGGACTACCCACGTCGGCATCCCACTGCCAACCGGAGCGTCCAATTGATCTTTGATGTGAACGTTCGCAATGAATGGCGCGACCGTTGCGAAATCATTGAACGGATCGCGGCGCAGCATCCACGCATCATTGCAGGGATCATAATTAATTTTGAGATTGCCCGCTTTGATCTGGCGAATGATTTTTGCGGTAGCGGCGCCGCTATCAGCCCAGCACACCGGCTCAGGTTCGATGAATAAATTCAGGTTTTCCGCCGCTGCTTTTTCTGCTGCTTCGGCTAACGATTCCAGCACCCATTGCAGAACATTTTCACCCGAAATCGTATCGGCATTTTCTTCTGTAGCGCCAGGTTTACAGAATCCGAAAATCACGAGCGCAGGCAGCTTCCAACGATGTGCGAGTTCGACTGCGCGGGGGAAAACTTCGGACATTTCCTGCCGGAATTTTTCAGGGCTGTCAGTCCATTTAAAAAGTCCGGGCGAAAGCGCCGTAACTTCCAAACCTTCACCATCACGAATATTTTCAATCTCTCGCAATTCAGATTTATCGCACATCGGCGCACGTCCAGATTTGAGAAAACGAATTTCGTAGCGGCGAATGCCCGCCTGTATGCCAATGTTGACGGCTTCCCGAAAATCACGATTAATTTCGTCAGCAACAATTCCCAGAGTAATCATAAATACGCGAACAAAATTGGTAGAGTATACTTACGGTAGAATTTCCTGTGCTCATCTACAGAAGTACGATACGCGAGGCGTGAGCCGTTATCAACGGATCAGGAGTAACCAGCGGTTCAGACACAATCTGCATCTACCATTCTCGCTTTCTGAAACTTCTTTCGCTACACTTAACATTAGTTTCGAGTTTTGGGTTTTGCGTTTCGAGAAAAACCAGGTAATTTATTCCTCCTCGAAACACAAAACACGAAACCATCACGGAGATATTCAATGAAAACGAAATTTCAAAAACCCACGATTTTGATCGCCATCACACTCATCGCCGTGTTCGGCATCGTCGCAATCAGTCAAACGATGCAGGAACTCAAGCCCTTTGATCCGCCGAAAAAAGAGCCTGTCGTCATTACTCCCGGAGCCAAAGTCGGCGACGCGCCTTCAGACGCCATCGTTCTGTTTGACGGCAAAAATTTGTCGGAATGGAAGACTATAAAAGACGGCAGCGAAGCTAAATGGGCGGTCAAAGAAGGCTTTATGGAAGTCGCACCGAAAGCAGGCGACATCGCTACCAAACAGGAGTTTGGCGATTGCCAGCTGCACATCGAATGGGCCACGCCTGCCGAAGTCAAAGGCGATAGTCAGGGACGTGGCAACAGCGGCGTTTTTCTGATGGGGCATTACGAATTACAGGTGCTGGATTCCTATCAAAATCCAACGTATTTTCACGGACAAGCTGGCTCGATTTACAAGCAACATGCGCCACTCGTGAATGTTTGCCGCAAGCCGGGAGAATGGCAGACGTACGATGTTATTTTTACGGCTCCCAAATTTGACGAGATGGGAAAAGTCACCAAGCGAGCACGGATGACTGTCCTGCAAAACGGAGTCCTCGTGCAAAATAATTCTGAAATTTATGGCGAGACTTTCAATGACAAACCGGCGCTCTACATCGCACATCCGCCGAAAGGGCCGATTAAATTACAGGATCATAATAACCCGACGCGATTTAGAAATGTTTGGGTGAGACCGCTGTAAGGGAACCGACTGGAGCGCAAGCGTCCCCGCTTGCCAACGTCGCGTCAGCGGCATAAAAAATTGCGTGAAAGGCGTGACGCTACGCCTGGAGCTGATGCTTGCGCTCCAGTCTTTTAAATTATGACCTCAACCATTTCAGTTCGTAATGTCAGCAAATATTTTGGCGATTTCATGGCGGTTGATGAGATGTCGCTCGAAGTCGAACCCGGCTCAATTTTTGGATTGCTCGGCCCGAATGGCGCTGGCAAAACAACGACGATTCGAATGATTGTGAACATTACGGTTCCCGACAAAGGCGAAGTTTTTCTCTTCGGTGAAAAGATGAGTGCCGAATTGCAAAACCGCGTTGGATACTTGCCGGAAGATCGCGGACTCTACAAAAAAATGAAGGTTGCCGAACAACTGGAATTTTTCGCCCTGCTCAAGGGAATTCCAAAAACAAAGGTCAAAAGCGTCATTGACCAGTGGTTGGAGCGCGTCGAATTAACCGAGTGGAAAAATCGTAAATGGGAAGAATTGTCGAAAGGCATGCAACAAAAAGTGCAATTCATTTCGACAATTATGCACGACCCCGATTTAGTTATTTTAGACGAACCATTTTCCGGGCTTGATCCGATTAACGCGAATTTGCTGAAGGAAATTGTGCAGGAAATGAAAGCGCGCAAAAAGACAATTATTTTCTCGACGCACTTGATGGAACAGGCGGAACAAATGTGCGATTCGATTTGTCTCGTCAATCGTGGACGCAGCATCGTGAATGGAAAACTCCGCGCCGTCAAACGTGAATTTCTGCAAAAACAGAGCGAGCAGAAAATTGCACTCGAAGCTGAAAACTACGGAAATATTTTAGAAGATTATTCATTGATCAAAAATGTCGCGCCGCTCAATCATCAAATCCAAATCACCATGCAAAATGGAGTAAACCCGCAGGATTTACTCCATCGTTTGATCAATACAGGCGCGACCATTAATCGCTTTGAATTACTCGAACCTTCGCTCAACCAAATTTTTATCGAGAGTGTCAATCGGACGAATAATCTCAGCCGTGTCGCTACCGAATTCTAGTATTTTCGAGTTTTTGTCGCTCTTCGATTCTCTCTGCCAGAACCTTGATTCGGGTGTTCAGTTCGATGCCTTTAACATCAGATTCACGTCCCTTCACAACCAGTGCTTTGAGTAATAATTGATAGGCGGCGCTGAAATCTTTGCGTTCCGTCTCGAGTTCGGCAAGAGCCAACAATTGCTCACGATCTACTTCTTTGGCAGGCTGCCGATTTTCTAGCAGCGCCTTGACTTCACTGATTTGTTGGTTCGTATCGTTGTCCTTCGACACAATCAAAGCCTTGAGCAAAAGCTGATAAGCCGAAGGCAGTCGGTCACGTTGCGCTTCGATCATCGCCAATGAAATCAGGTGTTCGCCTTCCTGCCTGGAATCCTTCTGTAATTTGGCGATGCCCGCTAACTGCTCCGAAGCATAAGCGGCAGCGTCATAATTTCCAAGAATCAAATTGATTCGTTTTGACTCCATCAACGAGCTTTGTTCGTCGTTCGCGTTGTGACGGAGGCGATTAATTCTGATGGCTTGCTCATCAGCTTCGGCAGCGCGTTCAAGGTCACCTTTTCGTTCAAAAAATCTGGCCAGATTATTTAAGCTCATCGCTTCGCCATCGAAATCTTTAGCGCTGCGCCAAAGCTCCAAAGAATTGGCGGTCATCTGAATCGCAATCTCAAGTTCCCCGGCCTGGGCAGCTAATAATCCAAGTGCCACATGCGCAGCAGCGGCTTCCCGCGAGAGCCGCGCTTCCAACGCCAAGCCAAGCCCCTCATAATAAGATGTCAAAGCTTGCTGAGGGTCTCCGGTTTCGAGAAAAATCCGCCCCAGACTTAAATGGGCGCGCACCGCCTGTGCTTTGCCAATCGCAGAAATCGCCGACGTTGAAGGGAGCGTTTTGATGCGCAAAATCATCAATGCTTTTGCTGCGGCAGCTTTCGCGTTGTACACAAACCCGAGTTGAGTCGAGAGCATTGAAATACGATGCCAGGCCAGGGCTTCGGCTTCAAATTCACCTGTCTGATGAAAATCATCCACGGCAGCCTGGAATAGTAAAATCCCTTTTTCGATACTGCCTGGAAGTCTCGTCCGAACAATTAATTCAGCTTGCTTGACCAGCGCATTTCCCTTTTCAAAAGAGGCGCTGCTCGCGGGATTATTTTCAAAAGATTTATTTGATTGGATCGTCTGAGCAGACCCACTCGCCATCATCAACCCGATCCCCAAAACGAAAAGCCCCGCTCGAGAGGTAAGGGAAATCCTCTGTCGAGCGGGTTGTATCATTTTCATACTTGATCAAACTCTGGGGCAATTATTGAAACACCAGGCCAGTGGACAATCTAAAGTTATGAATATTACGCCTCTTCAACGGCGCTGTAAACGGATCATTATAACGAGCCAACAGATAATCCGCCTGAAACATGCGCCAGGAAACTGAATCACTTAATTTAATGTCGAGACCTCCACCTAAAGCCATTCCAAATCCGGTTTGAGAGCTGGAAATTTTCGTCGTAGCGGTTTTCGCAGCCGCATTATGATGCGCGGCTCCGAACAAAGCGTGGACGAACGGATTCACTTTTTCAGATGCTCTGAAATTTACCTGCGGCCCGAACAGGTAAGTGTGAAGCGAAGTATTGACGTTCGCGCCAGCCTTCGCATAAGCGTCATAATGTCCGGCAAAATCAGCCGCGAGAGCAAAATGCTTACTCAGATTTACCGCCACTGCGGTATTCCAGCCGTGACTATCCTGATCGTAAGTGCCGGTTCGAAGGTAAGAATATCCACCAAAAACTTCAACGGCTGAAACGTCGTCCTGTGCTAAGACAAAAATTGGACAAAGAGAAATGAATAACAATACTAACAATGCTTTATGCATGATGAGGATCCTTTCGTGTAGGGTTGTGGTAGTCAAAAAGCTCAGGGGAAAGTGATTGCCTTCATCAAGTAGGGGGATGAGAGAAGATGAATCCAGCTGGAGAAATATACCATATTTTGTCAAAGGATAACGAGCATTAATTTTTTCTGCAATTAAAGAATGGAGAGGCTTGACAAATGCAACAGGCTTCTCATAGAGTTCGCTTCCTCTCAAGAAATAAACAGCAGAAAGTTGTGAGCCAAATTTGGTGGTCAGTCATCGCAGCCCTTGAGACTCTTTTCAAATCAATCAGATCGTAGTTCGTTGTCATGTGAAGGCAGAGATTCCTGAATGAGAGCTTACGAAGAAACGATAACTTGCGTCAGCAGAATAATGAGCCAATTGTGGTATCATTTTTGCCTTGCCTTGCCTTGCCTTGCCTTGCCTTGCCTGTCCCGGTTTTTGCGCTACGAAACAGTCGAAGCTGAATTCCTTTTTTTCACCGCTTACAAATAATCGCTTTTCACCGACTTGCTGGCCACAGGTCTGCATCACTTTTTTCAGGAGAATGGTTAAATGAACGCCCAAACTTTCTTGTCAGTTGTTGCTCGTAAATTATTTTCAACTTTTCAAATTCGCCGTTTTGTTACGCAACTAATGATTGTCGTACTACTCTCAACACAGACATTTGCTACTCCACAAGTTGCCGCTGTTTATGCCGATATGGTGACGGGTTGGAAACAGGAAGCACGACTTTTCTATTATGCCCAAGGCTGGGGATCGCTGTTGATGGCGTTCTGGCAGGGGAAATTAAGCGACAAGCCAACCAAGCCGGATGAGAAAACACAGGAAAAACAAAGTGATCGCGATGCGCAAGTCGTCAAACTGCAAATTGCTCCGAGCGGCGAGATTACGCTGGCAACAGGCGAGCGAATCACCTTCAATGCGCTGGCATTATCCAGCGAAGGCGGAGCAGTGAGTGGCGTCAAACAAAATGGTCGGTGGACGATATTTCGGTAGATCAAGCCAAACGCAAAGGCAAGCCTGTTATTACCGATCACGGCGTATTTTATTCGCCGATTGCCGGAGAATATTTGATTTCGGTGAAGGATTCAAAAGTACAGGCAAATGTGAAGGTAACAGTCAAAGGCGATCCGCAGCCACCGATTGATAAACTGATTGAAAAGTACAAACCGTTTTCTTACGGCACACTTTCTTCTCGTGATGTCGCGGACACGAAACCAGTTGAGAAAAAAAATTGGCTCGCTGAAACCCGCTCGACAAGCTACGTCGTTAGTCGCCCAAAACAGTGAACCAAAATCGCCCTTACGTTCCAGTCAAGATTTACTCCGGCAAGGGAAATCATTGCAATACACAAAGGGCATGGTAGCAACCGCGCCAGTCGTGCAGTACGGCGGTGATCCGTGCGGTTGGAACAATTCCAATTGGACGACGGCAGATGATTCCGGCAAAGAACGTGGCGATATGCCCGGACGCGCTGCTGACGGCGACGCAGGCAGCGGAAACTATGAATTTTCCGCTCCCGTGATTGGATTAGATAGTCGTGGTCTTGATCTGGAATTATCCCTGAATTACAACTCGCGGCTGTGGCACAAGGCAGGCAGCAACATTACCTTTGATATTGACCGCGATTGGCCGGCACCCGGTTGGAATATCGGGTTTGGTCGCATTGTCAGTATGGGAACAGATCGCGGGTTTATGATTATTGATGGTGATGGCACACGGCACGGCTACACAGGGAATGCGATGGCTCCAAGTGGCTGGCAATATTTCTCAGGGAAAACGATTGACGGGACGTTCACCGATTACACGGTGTATGCAAACAATGGCATTCCCTATTACGCTTATGCACGGCTGTCGAATGGCACGGTCATTAGTTATGGAGCCGGAAACAGTAATACTCGTGCGATTTATCCCACCCAAATTACGGATGCGCAGGGCAACTACATCACGATTTCTTACATAGGCAATCAAGGTCCAGCCATTAGTGTCATCAGCGATACCATGAACCGCTCCATTACATTTAACTATGCGAATGGTTTACTGACAGAAATCAATGCGCCGGGGTTGACAACTGGTTCGACGCGGACGTTAGTGCGGATGGAATATCAGCAGCGCACACTGAATTACAGCTTCAGTCTGACACCCTACGTTTGCTCCAACACAATCAATGTTCTCAAAGCAATTTATTATCCGGCGACCAATACCGGGTACTGGTTTGGTGAAACAGATTCTTATTCCGACTATGGCATGCTGACGAAAATCCAGGAATTTCGGAACATGAGTTATAGCAATAGTGTCATCAGTAGAAATACTAATTTTCTTTCGCGGGAAATGATCTACGAATATCAAACCAGCGGAACGCTCTCGGCTGAACCCACTTATAACAAAATGAAAGAGAAGTGGGCGGCGATGGATACGACTGCGCCGGGCATTACGCAGACAGGCGTGGACATAGGCTATGCTGTCTCTACTTTTGAAGTCGCCAGCGAAATCAACAACACGCTGCGTCGCACGACCACCACACGACCAGATGGCACGAAGCAAGTGCAATATGCACGAACGAATCTGGGAGGTTTTGACGATGGATTAGTCTTTTATGCGAAGACCTGCGCGACAGGACAGCCGTGCGGGTATTACGATCCGGGAATCCGCTCTTCGTCTATTTCGTGGGAATCAGGTGATTATTCTTCGCCGCGCCCGTTCGCTGTGCATGCTTACGATTTACCCAATAGTACGAATACAACCAAACTTACCTACTTTACTTACGGAGCTTATAATCAGGTCACGGAGCAGCAGGAATGGGGTTATGACGGAGTACTCAAACGCAAAACAAAATCAACGTACGAAAATTCTGCCAATTACATCAACCGTCATATTTTCAAGCTGGTGAAATCCGTTGAAGTGCAGGATGCGAATAATGTGCCATTGTCGCGGATGGAATATAATTACGACGAGACCACACCCGCCAATACTTCGGCGGCAGTCACCCATCACGATTATACTTACGATCCCTATACGACGCAGCAAAATTGCTATCCGGTGTATGACGAATGGGGAAACTGGCTTTATGACGATTGTTATTCAGCGTTTGATGCGACCACGAATTATCGCGGCAATGTCACCACCGTCAAACGCTACCCGACGCCTGGTAGTAATGTTGGATTAGTTTCGGAAACACTCGCGTATGATAAAACGGGAAACCTCATCACCGCCTCTACCAGTTGCTGTGAACAGACGACCTTCACCTATAACGTCAATACGCAATTTGCTTACGCCGAATCACAAACGCGTGGTTCTGCCTCTGATCCGGCACAGCGCGTAAATACCAGCGCAGTCTGGAATTTTAATACCGGCTTAATGGAACAGTCCAAAGACGCCAATCAATTATCCACGATTTATCAGTATTATTCCGACACTTTGCGTCAGCAACATGTCTGGTCGCCCACCGGAGCCTAAACACATCATGTGTATGACGACACCGGATTAGTTGTTTATGATCGTGTGTATTTCAGCGATGATTTGAACGGCGGAGCCTTCACGATGGCAACGGGCAGCGACAAATATCTGGACGGACAGGGACGGCTGAAAGGCGAAGTGGCATACGGTGCATTCGTCAACGGGCAATATGAACTGGATATTGTTGACACCAAATACGATGGTACCGGACGGGTCTACAAACAGACGCGACCTTATCGGAATGGGGCGCCTACACTCCAATGGACTCAGGTTGCCTACGATGCCCTGGATCGGGTAACGGAGGTGACAGAACCTGACGGCAGTACCACCAAAAGATTTTATGATGAAGCCACACGCCCGGGCGTCGCTTCCACTGAATTAGGCAATACGATTCGGGTGCAGGATCAATGGGGACGCGAACGTTGGGGACGCGCCGATTGGAAAGGGCAAATGGTCGAAGTCGTTGAACCTGATCCGAGCAGTTCAGGTTCAGTACAAACAGGAATCGGGTACAAAACGACCTATCAATATGACCTGCTGAATAATTTGTCACAGACGCAACAAGGCGATCAGATTCGGAATTTCAAATACGACGGATTGAGCCGGATGGTCGCACAAAAGCTCGCCGAGCGCGACGCGACGCTGAATGACTTAGGAGATTCTGGCAGCTTGTGGAGCGATGTTTTCAAATACGATGACCGCTCCAATTTGATCGAACGAATAGATGCTCGTAAAGTTAAGACCATTTATGATTATCAGAGTGATCCGCTGAATCGCATCAAAGAAGTGCGCTATGACACCACGAATACTGCCAGCACTCCAACTGTGCATGCTGCGCCAACTACCATCTATGCTTATGAAACAGGTACAAATCTTGATAAAATGCGTCTGAAAACTGTCACCGTTGCCGGTGTCGTCGCAGACAGTCTAGGCTACGATGCCCTGGGGCGTTTTAATCAAATCATCCGCACTTTCAATGACAATACCGCACGTCCCTTGCAGACCAATTATCTGTATGACAAGGCAGGTCGCGTGCGTGAAACTACCTATCCGGCGCAATATCCGAGTACTACGCGCAAAGTGGCGAAATACAGTTTTGACGAAGCCAGCCGCTACAAAGAAATGTTATTTGGTGGGCAATCCATGGCTTCCTCAGTTGTTTACAACGGGGAAAGTCAGCCGACAGCCTTGAGAATTGGCTACAACACAGGCGCGAATGAAATTAAAGAAGAATATACCTACAATGCGCAAAATGGCTTACTCACGAATCAAAAGGTCATTAAGAATCCTGGTGTGCCTTCGATCCTGCTAAATTTATCGTACGACTACGCGAAAGTAGGCGGCAAAGTCTGCCGCGTCTTTGAAAGTACGTCGCGGGAGACATTGCGCAGTGCTTAACGTCTGTTCGAGCACCGCCAGTCCGAGCTGTTGATTGCGCTTGGCATTCGACGCATCCATCCCGCTGACGAAACCAAGGACGTCATAAGTTAAGCCCGCT
>JAYVRW010000259.1:0-16158 GCA_043775925.1 Blastocatellia bacterium | reverse complement strand
TATAGGTGGTGGTGAGCGCCGTGACTTCAAAGATACTGGCGGGGAAGGGCAGGTACGCTTCCAACTGCTCATAGCCATTCGTCGCGGTGTTAGCATTCAGCGTAACTGTATAAGTACCACCAACATAAACCGTGGAAGGGCCGCTAATAGAAGTCACGGAATTACGATTTTGTGAGACAAGTTTTTCGACATACAGTTCACGTGGCGTCGGTGTGCTGACGGTTGTGACACCGTTACTGGCTGTGATGTGATAGCTGCGCTTGGTATTGTAGGCCGCGTTGGTACGTGTAATCCGCACCAGAAAATAAAAATCCCGACTGACTCCTACACCTGTTGTTCCTGCGTTGATAGTGCTTAAGCCATCAAGGTTGACATTCGTGTTCACGCTGTCCCAAACGAAATTGATGATCAGATTGGTAATGGCTGCGCCACTCGTATTGACAACGCGTACGCCAACAGGAAACAGATCAGGGCCAACGGTAGTTTTATTACTATCCAGCCCAATGACATTCCAGGTCACCGGCGTAATAGTAATTTGTGCGTCAACCGTGCTGACCCCGCCTGCTCCCAAAAATATTACTGCCAGTAGTAGCGATAGAAAAAACGGGTATCTTGAGGAAAGAGGCGGGAGGGCGCGGACACCTCGGAGCGCGAGACTTTTTACATGTGCCATCTTGAGAAAAGCGAGGCTGAGAAAAAATTGCATCCAACCTGCCATCGCACAACGCGCCGTGCGAAAAGCCTGGTGAATGTGAGCCAGGCATAGGGAGAACTTCCTATTCATTACTAATTTTCCTGCATTATTTTTACTGAACGCAAGACTTTACTGAACGCAACAGTCAAGTCTTTCAGGTGTTGAGGGGGGAGGTCGTTGACCTGTATCAACGCTTGAGGCAGTCGGATGGTAGCAAAAAAAATAGAGAAGTCAATTTGAATTTTATTAAACAAAAGTAAGAGGAAGGAGTTAGGGAGTGGGGGCAGTTTAGCGTTCAGCAGTTATCACACAGGAATAAGACAAACACGTCCGCCGTTTTAGCTGGAGGTCGCTAAATCAAACAGAAATAAAAATATTTTTCTCATTGCCTAAATCACGGGCTGATGGCGTGAGAATCGTTTTCGCGTTGAGATAAATTTTTTCACCTTTATTGACGGCTTGTCGCACATCGTCTTCGCAAACGAATGGGACGGCTTGAGGCTTTGGAGCCACGACAGTCTTGAGGGGCGGTTCGGGTGGCGGAGTCACTATAATTTCAACCGACTTCGGAGCCGCTCTTGGAGGGTTTCGCTCAGCCAGAAAACGATCAACCAAATTTGCGACGGCGGAGCGATTCATTGGTTGCGGGGAAGGTGGTTTCGGGTTTTGGGTTTCGGGTTTCGAGGTCAGCGGAGCCGCATGACCAGGGCTTCCGGTGACGGGGCGAGTCTCGAAAGCGACGCGTTTGATGTCCATTAAATTCAGCGGCGAAATATTATCCGAGGTCACATTGCCGCCCCATGACCCGCATCCCAAAGTCATTGAAGGAACCAACGCCGTCGAATAGCCAATCGCGCCGTGCGTCGAAGGCGAATTGACGACAATACGAGCCGCAGGCATTAATAAACCATAACGCAAAATTGCTTCACGGTCACGCGAATGAATGGACGACGTGTGACCCATCCCGCCATATCGCAAAACTGCATCGCACAATTTGCAGCCTTCCTCGACTCCATTCACGACGTAGTACGTCAAAATCGGCGAAAGTTTTTCCAGTGAAAGAGGGAAGTCGCGCCCAACTCCAACCACTTCTGCGATCAGACAGCGAGTATTGGTTGGCACCATGATTCCAGCCTTTTCAGCAATCCACGTGGCAGGTTTGCCGACAATTTTCGGATTCAATTTGCCTTCGGGAGTGACGACTAATTTTGCTAATGAATCGGCCTGCGCCTGATTTAAAAAGTACGCGCCCTGTGCGATGAATTGTTCACGCGCAGTTTTATCAATTGCAGCATCCACGATGACGGATTGTTCCGAAGCGCAAATTGTTCCGTAATCAAAACAAGTACCCGCTAAAATATCGGCTACGGCTTTAGGAACGTCAGCAGTTTTTTCGATGAAGGCTGGCACGTTGCCGGGGCCGACTCCGAAGGCGGGTTTGCCCGATGAATACGCGGCGCGAACTAATCCTGTTCCGCCGGTCGCCAAAATCACCGCCGTCTTTTTATGCTTCATCAATTCATTCGTCGCTTCGAGCGTCGTGTTTTCAACGCAGCCAAGGGCTTCGGCAGGAAGTCCGGCAGCGACTGCGGCGGCGCGCATCACATTGGCAACTTCGACGACACATTTCGTCGCGGAAGGATGCGGACTCAGCACGAGCGCATTGCGGGATTTGATCGAAATCAGGATTTTGAAAATTGCGGTTGAAGTTGGATTGGTCGAAGGAATGATGGCGCAGACGACGCCGCGAGGAGCCGCGATTTCGATGACAGAACCGTTGTCGCTAACTACGCCGACAGTTTTCAAGTTACGAAAGTAGTTATGAATGTCTACTGCCGCGAAAAGATTTTTGACGTTTTTATCCGCTGGATTTCCATAGCCCGTTTCATCGTGCGCCAGTTGTGCAAGCCGCATGGACTCACGCTGCGCAGCCTGTGCCATTGCTTCGCAAATCGCGTCAATCTTCACCTGATCAAACGTCGCCACCATCGCCTGCGCACGATACGCCGCTTCGGTTAAATCACGAGCGGATTGAATGGATTGGAGATCAATATCAAGCATAAGAGAGGTCTCGCGTTTCGGGTTTTGAGTTTCGAGGAGGAAAAATAATTCGCCAACAACAAACTATTTATCAATCAAAGACTCGAAACGCGAAACTAACGTCTCGAAACTACTTCTTTGCTGTGCCTTTCGGCAACACGCGCTCGACTTCGGCATGGGGGCGTGGGATGACGTGGACGGAGACTAATTCTCCGACGCGACGAGCGGCAGCGGCTCCGGCATCGGTCGCAGCTTTGACTGCGCCGACATCACCGCGCACGAAAACTGTGACGTAGCCTGCGCCAATATATTCGCGTCCGATCAATTGAACGTTCGCGGCTTTGACCATCGCGTCTGAGGCTTCGACGGCGCCGATGAATCCTTTGGTCTCAATCATTCCGAGGGCTTCCATACTCATATTTGCTTCTCCTGAAATTAAGGCTTGCGCACTGCGCGACAAATCTTCTGAAAACGAAGCGAAATAATAAACTGTGCGGTGTGGGAGTACAAGGAAGGGAGGCAGATGAAAAAAGTTCTCGCCAGCTAAAAAACTGAATAGCGAAGAAAATGCGGAAGCCTGCACGTAGTAAGAGAGCGCACTTGCATTACTGACTTACGGGAGTAACTCCTGATTTTTGGAGCTACAGCAGTCACGAGCGCCCTTACTACGTGTGGACTTCTGCATTTTTCAGGCAGTTTGTGCTTTCACAAAAGCAGCGGTGATAGCGGCAGTATCGGTGTATTCAATAAAGCTGATAATTTTGTCATCACGCAAAGTGAAGACGTGGACGAAATAGGTTTCGTATTCACGTCCGGTAGCTTTAGCGCGTGCTTCGTAATGTCCGACGACGACAACTTTATCGCCTTGTGCGATGAATTCGCGTGGTTCAAACTTTAAAGTGTCTTCGCATTCAGCCATCCTGGAAAAAAACTCCGCCGCTCCGGCATGTCCATTGCGTGTTCCGGTATACGGCACATTAGCGACTGGCGCGACGTGCCAGAGAACATCGGTTGAAAGTTGATTGAGGATGCCTGCGACATCGCCTTTTCCAAAACAATCGAAAGCTGTTTGAATCACTTGAATATTTGTTTGTTCACTCATAATTTTCTCCTTAGCATTATTTTTTTAGATTGAGCCAGTTGGCTCTCAGAAGACATTACGGGAGCAACAGTAAAATTGGATTTCAGCCATTAATTAATTCAGCCCAACGCGCCGCAGCAGGTTGCGGAAGCGTGGGTCATCACGCAGATGGTCGAATTTTGGATCAACTTTCAGATACATCGCCAGATTGCCACTGCGATCTCCATACGCTTTTTCAAGCCAGATTAAGGCCTGCTCCTTTTCACCAAGTCTGGCATAGATGGTAGCGACATCGTAAGGAGAGACATATCTTTGCCTGGCAATTTCCTGTAACTCGGCGAGTATTTTTTCCGCCTCTGCGCGCTGGCCCGACACGGCGTAAGCATGCCCGAGCAAAGCCAGAACCATCGGGATGTCATTTAGCTGGCGCGCCTGGCTCAATTCAGCAATGGCTTCACTAAAATTGCCCTGTTGCGCATACGCCTGGCCAAGGGAGATGTGCGACCAGCGTGACTTAGGTTCCACTCCAATCGCCCGCCGATACTGTTCGATGGACTGCTCAAATTGATGCGCGAAATAAAAAGAATGCCCCAGCCCCAAGAGGTTGAGTTGCTCAACCGGATTGAGTTCTACCGCCCGTTTCATTTCTGCCTGGGCTTCATCAAACCGTCCCACCGCAATCAGGTAACTGCCATAGAGATAACGCGCTATATCATCTTTCGGGTCGAGCGCGACGGCTTGCTTGAATTCGTGCTCAGCGCCGATCCAGTCCCATTCATACCGCATTTTAATAATCCCCATGGAAATGTGTGCTGAAGCAAACTGCTCGTCTCGCTGCAAAGCATGCAAGGCTGCTACCTTCGCCAGAGGCATCGCTTCCCGTGGTGGAATATATAAGTCGGAAAGGAATATCCAGGCACCGGACAGTCCGGCGTAAGCGGCGGCAGAGTTCGGGTCTAAGGCGATGGCTTGATTAAAGTATTCAATGCCCCTTTTGACCTCATGCTCGGTCAACCTGTTCAGGTAAAAGTCGGCCTTGAAATGTAGCTGTTCAACTGCGGCTGCTTTCTCCTGTCTCAGGTAATGCCAGCGTCCGACACCGATTGAAATAGTTACCAGGAGCGCAAAAACGCTTAAGCTGGTCATAACACGTTTACTGTGGCCAACCGGAGAGTTGCTCGTTGGCATTGTCGGGGGCATTGCCTCCATGCTGGCTGGAACCGCCGATTCCTCCACAACTGGCTTGGCCTTCGCGCCATTTTGCTCTACTTCAGCAACGAAACGATAGCCGCAGCCTGGAACCGTGACGACATAGTGATGCTCATCGGGCTTTTCGCCGAGCACCTTGCGCAAGGTTGAGATGTTGCGCGTCAGGTTGTTCTCTTCGACGACGGCGTCGGGCCAGACGGCCTGCATCAATTCCTCTTTGCTCAACACCTCGCCGTGTTTTGCCAATAGCGCCAGCAGGATGTCAAAGGCTTTCGGCGTGAGGGACACAAGCTGATCGCCGCGCCACAGCAAGCATTTTTGTGCATCCACGCGGAATGAGCCGAATTGATAGAACTGATGAGCTGCTTTGTGCATCTGGCTGCTTTCACAAATTTTCAGGAATTTTCCGGCAGCTTGCAATGACTTTTCAACTGTTTCCGCGCCAGTCTCTTCCTGAACAAATAAAACATTGTCGGCTAAGTTGCGGTTGAGGGTTGGGGAGTGCATGCATCCTACACCGGGCTTACAATTCGGGCAATATCTGCGGCCTGACCAGGGAGAATTCAAAATGCTCAGCCGCATTCGCCAATTGAAAGAAATAAATAGAACAACCAAAAAGGAGAACATCAGTATGAGCCTCAAGCCATTTAGTAATTGTCTTTTGACTCTCACGATTTTACTTTGCGCACTGACGAATGTTCGAGCGCAGGAGAATGCCGCGCCGGAAGCGATTCTGCCCGGCGAAAATGTGGTGTTGCAGTGGAATCGCGTTTTGCAGGAAACCGTTCGCACGCCCGGTCAGCAGCCCGCGACGATTTTTCCTGTGCGGAGTTTTGCGATGATGCACGCCGCGATGTTCGATGCTGTCAATTCGATTGACGGCAATTACACGCCTTATTTAATTGCCGTTCACAGCAGCCGGCAGGCTTCGCCGGAAGCCGCTGCCGCGCAAGCCGCACACGATGTGTTAGCTGCTTTGTATCCGACACGGCAAAGCGTTTTCGACACGGAGTTAACCAGTTCGTTGAGCGGAATTTCGTGGCATCGCACCGCGCAAGGCAGCAGGATCGGTCAAATTGTTGCGAAGGAAATTCTGGCAGCACGTGTCAATGACGGTTGGAATGTCGCGCCGCCGCCGTATGTTTTGCCTACGACACCGGGCAACTGGCAGCCGATTGCCCCCAGCACCGCTGCCGGTTTTACGCATTATCCGGCGGTCTTGCCGTTTGCGATTACTTCCGGCACTCGCTTTGCACTGAATCCGCCGCCCGCGCTGACGAGCGACGAATACGCGCGCGACTTTAATGAAGTCAAAGAAATCGGCTCGGCAACCAGCATGACGCGCACCGCTGACCAAGCTAAAGTGGCGCAGTTGTGGGCCAACGTCAATACGCCGACAACGGTGTTTTTCGTTTGGAACAATGTTGCCCGTACCGTTGCCCTTGCGCGCAATCTCAGCACAGCGCAAACGGCGCGTCTTTTTGCGCTATTCAATATTGCGTTTCATGACTCGCTGTTAACGACTTTCACCAGCAAATTTCAATACGGTTTGTGGCGACCGACCACAGCGATTCGCCGCGCCGATGAAGACGGCAATCCGAACACCGCGCCGGACGCGGCCTGGGCAGCGCTGATTCCCACGCCGCCGTATCCGAGCTACGTGGGAAATATGGCAGGAGTCGGGACGGCGCATTCGACCATCCTGGCTTTATTTTTCGGGCGCGATGACATTCGTTTTGAGCATACCTGGGAAGGCGCGGGCGGCGCGACGCGCTCGTATGTCGGCTTTACGGCGATGGCGGATGAAGCCGCCAATAGCCGTATCTACGGCGGAATTCATTTCCGCTTTGACAATGTGGCTGGACAATCGGCGGGGCGCAATGTTGCCAATTATGTGTTTCTGAATTTTCTGCGACCGCGCCACTGAAATTTCAATAATTAGGAAAGACGCGACTTGCTATAAAACAGACTCTTCTTGACCTAAGAAAACTCATCGGATGTGAGTCGAAACAAAACATTGTCCGTCAACCTCGGTGTTGCACGTTGGCGGTTTCGCCCGCGTCAATCCAATCGTTCGGCTCTGATCTGCACGATATTTGTGAGGGCGATAGCGTGCGCCAATCGGGCGCACGCTGATCGCCACAGACCCTTGGAAAATAGCAGGATAATATGACTACTTGGCCAAATATTTCGTCGCCGCAATCCGCGCTCTGTGAGTATGAGAATCTGATGGTGCCGGCGCGGGAGCGTTTCGCTTCAAGTGCGGGTATTCGAGGGATGCTCAACCCCGACACCGAAGCCCAAACTCTGGCAGCCTTTCTACTTCATTTCAGTGCCCTGAGTATTCCTATCACTGAGCCTGTCGAGGGATGGATTCGTCGTGCGGGTGATCGCTGTGCGGCATTCGGGCTGAGCGAAATCGCCCGCTCGTTGTACAACCATTCCAAAGCAGAAGCCGGACACCACCAGTACCATATCAACGATTTTACCGCGCTCATTGCTTTTTGGAATGCTCGCTGGTCTCCTCCCGTAAATTCGACGGTTATCTTCGCACGCGGATTAACCTCAGGTGGCGAGCGCTACTGCCGCGTTCACGAGGACAACATCGCAGATTCTACTCCGTACTGCCAGTTCGCCATCGAGTATGAAATCGAATTACTTCCCGTGCAATACGGCGCAGAATTCGTTGCGAACTGTGTCCGGTTGCTGGGCCAGGAAATCATGACTTGTATGAGTTTCGTCACCTCACATGTGGAGTTTGATGTCGGACACACAAAGTTCAATTCTCATTTTTTGGGTAACTTGATACTCGAAGACCCATCCCGTCTTGCTCCCTTGGCGGCGGCTGGCGCAGGTGCGCTTGATGCATTCTCGGACCATCTAACGGAGTGTCTGGAACTGGCTCTGCCATTCGGGAGGCGGCTATGATCAACTGGGAATTGCACAAACCAGCCACCGCCTCACGGCTCCGATTGGACGAAATCTCAGAACTTCGCCGACATGTCCTGTATGAAAATGGGCGGCGGCCCGCCTTTCGACTGCCGACAGGCCGTTTTGCCGATCCAGACCCGCTCGACCAGCAGGCTTATCACATTATTGCGGGAAACTGCGGCAAGGCTATTGGCTGCATTCGAAATGTCCCTCTTACCAAAGACGTCACGTGCGTCACTGAGCGTTTGTTGGGGCAAAAGCAATTTGCTGCAATGCTCGCTACTTTTGGTGTCGAACGGAAAAGCGTGGTGGAATGTGGCAGATGGATAGTGGAGCTTGATTTCCGAGCGTTGCGTATCGGTGTATTGTTGGCTGGTGGCGCAGTGGCCACTGCGCACGCCTTCGGTTTCGAGTTGCTATTCTGCTCAGTAGGCACGCGCGATAGGCAGGATCGCATTCTTTCGCGCCTGGGCTTGCGCCGTGTGCCTGCACTTCCCTTGATCCCGGTTCCAGAGTTCAATGACGAATTGTGCGTGATGTACATCCAACCCGACCGCCCAACGCCTCATTTTGCTGAGTTGATGGCTGAAATGGAGGTCGAATTGAAACTGAAGCCAGCAGATTTTGTAAGACACATTATGCAGAGCGTTCTTTAATCTCCTGATTTTCTCACAAAACAGGCAGCAACAATCCGCGACTCGACAGTTCCACCAAATTCGCCAGGTTGCGCACGAACAATTGGCACGGCAATTCGACATCGCGCAGATGCCACAGCACTTCTGCGTTGTTCTAGGCGGTATCTCTGGCTTTGATCACATTCTGGATGGCGATGACATCGTCCACGCGCCCCGGGCTTTTCTGCCAACAATTCGACGCCATCAATTTTCCCGGAACCATGTTTTACAAACTCGCTACCCTGCGCTTCAATCTCGTCCCTTATCTGGCTCTGTTTGATGGGATGAACGCTCGGCAACAAATGCCAGGGACGCGATATTTTATTGATTCAGCCCAATGCGCCGCAGCATATCAGCAAAGCGCGGATCGGCGCGCAATGAATCCATCCGCGCATCCGTGTTGATCCAACCCGTCCATTCGGATTGATCTTCACGCGCTTTTTCCAGATACGCGAACGCCTGATCTTTATCACCGAGTCCGACATATACCAGCGCCACAGAAAATGGTGAGACATACTGTTGCTGAGCCGCGTAATCATTACATCTGTCATTCCGACACCGAGGTATTCTTCGCCGCTCTGTGGGTTCAGTGTTCTGAACGGCAACAGCTAAAAAGTTTCTCGCCCGGGAACTGGCACAGCTTTCTCAGAATGATGGCAGCATCGTCGAACGATTCACCGGGCGCGAACTGGCCGTACACGATTGCCAGGAGCGCCGAAACCCATTCATCTCCTCCATCATCAATTCTGTTCATCTTTGTCCAATATTGAACAGCCCGCACTTTAAATTCCGGCTATTCTCGCATCATCTAAATCTAACTCGAGTTAGCCGTGATGCGCTCGACATTCAAAGATACGGGTACAAGCCTGCATCTGGAGGTCAGCTATGCTTTGGACAATTTTCGTCATTATTCTCGTACTATGGTTGTTGGGTTTGCTCGGCGGGATTGGCGGTTCGCTGATTCACGCGCTGCTGGTTATTGCGGCAATCGTGTTGATTTTCAATATGATTAGTGGTCGCCGGAAGGTATAAGAAATGCCCAACAGGCTTTAGTTTGTTGAGGCTGCCCAATAAAAAAACAGTTATTGAATGGAGCAGCAAATTAAAGTTTCCCAGGTAAGAAATTTATGCTATTTACTGAATCCACCGCCAGCGTTTATCAGAATCCACTTGTGACTAACATAAAAAGAGTCGTCTATGACGATCCGCTGGTTACGATCATGAAAAGAATTGTGGATGGGAGCCAGCTTGATCTGGCCAAACTTTTTGATAATACCAGCAAGGTGATCTTCGCTTTGGTGGTGCGGATTGTCGGTAACCGTGCCATAGCCGAAGATGTCTTATTAGACATTTATGTGCAGGTCTGGAATCAATCCGCGCATTACGATCCGGGTGGCGAAACGCCTCTCGTCTGGTTGGGAAAGCTGGCTCGCAAACAGGTGCTTGACTATCTCCGAACAAACGGGTCTGCCTACTCGCAGTTGCCACCTCATGTGACAATGGTGACAGCCGTCAATGTTGGGGAGATGAGTCCTGAAGCAATCTGGCGGCGGAGTGTCAATGAGGCACTTGAATTATTACCCGAAGAGCAACGTCTGGCTCTGGAAATGGCGTACTTTGGTGGGTTTAATTGTGACCAGATTGGAGAAGAGATGCGACTGTCACCCGGCATCATTCAGAATCGTATTGCAATTGCCATGAAATGCCTGAGTAAAAAATTGATCAAGTTGCCTCATCATCAAGCAGTCGAGGTTTAAATTATGGCGACTACACGAGCCGCAACAGCTAAGAAATTGCTGGCCAAAGAACTCGAAAAACTTTCTGAGCATGAACGCACCGTCGTTGATCGCTTCATCAATCGTGAGTTAGTGGCGAGGAATGTCGCGCACGAGTACTCGGAAAAAATGACTTTCGGACAGCGGCTGGCAGATCGTGTCGCTGAGGTCATTGGTTCGTGGCGGTTTATTCTCATTCAGAGTACTTTGCTGGCAATTTGGATTACGCTAAATGTTACCGCCTATATCTACCATTGGGACCCGTATCCATTTATTCTGTTGAATCTCGCGCTTTCATTTCAGGCGGCCTACGCTGCGCCAATCATTATGATGAGCCAGAACCGCAAGGCTGAAAAAGATCATTTACAAGCCAAAAATGATTATGAGGTCAATCTCAAAGCTGAGTTGGAGATTTCGCAATTGCACGAAAAATTTGATGAATTGCACGATTTATCCTGGGTCGAGTTGGTACGAATGCAACAACACCAGATTGAGATGTTGGAGCGGCTGGTAGCGCAAAACCTCGCACCTCGCCACTGACAACTACTTTCCTGGCAGAATATTTACAGTACCTTCGTATGACTTACCACCTTTCTTTTCAGACTTGTCCAATATTGAACAGTAACTAATTCCTATCTAACCTACAATCACAATATTCCCCTACTTAGTGTTATTAGAACACTGAGAGTTATTCATCGGGATCTGTTTTGTCGTGGTAGCGGTGATTCTTGTTACACCTGATGTCTTACTCGTTTTCAATTAAGACATCTCGGGTGTACCTGTATGCCGTAACGCAACAGGTGTGATTAAAAGTGAGACTCAGGCGGCTTGAGCTTTGAGCTTGGGGGAGCGTAGAGGCTCATTTTTGCAGTCGAGTCTCACTTTTAATTACACCAGCGGAACTACAACCAGCAGGGGAGTAAAGTTTGAAGAAGGTAGCCCTGAAAAGTAAGCCAATCAGTGAATTGTCGGCAGATTTCTGCCTAACATTCAGTACCTTCCCCAGGTTATAGAAACGGGTTCCAGTCCCGCCATTTATTTTTAAGGGAGATTAAGTATGTTGAGTAAAAATGAATTCAAAGGCAAAGGTAACAGATTGAAGGCGCGATCAAGGCCACCGTCGGAAAATTGATCAGCGATTCTGATCTCGAAGCCAAAGGCGAAGCCGAGCGATTGGAAGGAAAAGTTCATGAGAAAGCCGGTGAAATAGTTGAGCAGGTGGAAGCGGTTATTTCCAGCAAATAATCACACTGAATCAGAAGGAGCAATAAATATGTTACGCAGTATAAACGAATTGAAGGGGTACGAGATCGTCGCAGTAGATGGCGAGATCGGAAATGTTGAGCAATTTTATTTTGATGATGAACGGTGGGCATTGCGCTATATCGTCGTCAATACCGGCAATTGGCTGTCAGGGCGGCAAGTATTGGTGTCACCTTACTCAGTAACGGAAGTAGACCGGGACGACCGCAAACTTTACATCACCCTGACCAAAAATCAGGTGGAGAATAGCCCGAACATTGATACACACCAGCCGGTATCGCGTCAGATGGAGGCGGCTTATTCGGACTTCTATGGCTATCCCTACTACTGGGGCAGTCCGTTTTTATGGGGAGCCGATGAACGTCCGATTCTGTCGTTGCAACGATCCGCGACGGCGATGTCGGCCTCTGTCCAACCCGTCGGGACAGTCACTGAAGCTGGACGCCTGGTGACGGAAGATATTCATTTGCGCAGCTCAGAAGAAGTGTCCAGCTACAACATCGCCGCCATTGACGGTGACATCGGTCACGTCGAAGACTTCATTGTAGATGAGGAAAATTGGCGGATTCGTTATCTGGCGATTGATACGCGCAACTGGTGGCCTGGCAAAAAAGTGATCGTCTCGCCGCAATGGATTTCTTCGATAGATTGGGCGTCGAATAAGGTCAACGTCAATCTCTCCTGCGACGGAATCAAGCAAAGCCCCCCATACGATATTTCCAAGGTGCTTTCCCGCGATTACGAGCGAGAGCTTCATCGGCACTATGGTCAGCCGGGTTACTGGGCGGACTAGAGTTGGAATTTGGAGTCACCCTGAATAGTACGAGTAGCAGGCTGAGGGCAGGTGTGTCACCGGGAAAATTGAGGGCGTGAAGAGCCAGACCGACATTCAAAGTTGAATCGTACAATGCCGGACTCTCTCCCTCAAAACATGATCGAATAGGAAAGATAGCAAATGAATATTAATAAATTTACGAAGGTGGGCACGGCGTTAATGATGGCGCTCGCCAGTACTCTTTTCGCTCAAACTAGCAACGTATCCTCGTCCTGGGTGGCTGCCAAACGTCAGGTCGTAGCAGTTACATATAACGAAAACAAGCAGACAACCGTCACCATGGCGGGGACGGCGATTGCTCCGCGAGTAATAGGCAAAGCCGATGTGGAATACAAACAGGGACGCACCAACGTCAGACTTGAAATGGAAAGCTTTCCAAACCCGCAATCGCTTGGCGGTTTTTTCACCACTTATATTTTGTGGGCCGTGGCTCCTGAAGGACAAGCTGAAAATCTGATGGAGTTGCCGATCCAGAAGAAATTTAAAATTGAATCAACGACGAAATTTCAAACTTTTGGACTGATTATTACTGCCGAACCGCATTCCAGAGTGGAGCTGCCAAGTTCTATGATCGTGGCCGAAAACACTCTGCGGGCTGAGACGAAGGGTCGGATTACCACTAGCAAGATCGAATATAGCGGCGATCCGGGAATATTTTACCCGGTCTTCACGCCTGATTCTCCGACCTTAAAGGCCGACTACAACACGCCACTGATGATTCTGGGCGCTCGTCGCGCAGTTGAAATTGCGCTGCGAGCCGATGCCAGAAAATTTGCTGATCCAGAGTTACGAGATTCAGAAATGAAGCTCGCCTCATTGGAGTCGGCGTGGCCGCGTTCACGTAAAGAATCAGACCTGCGCGATAACGCGAAGAAAAATAGTGGACTGGCGCACGACGTGATGCGCATTGCCGAACAAGCCAGAAAGTTAAGCGTCGAACGCTACGCCCAAGCCAGGCTTAACGCCGAGCGCCAGCAGGCCGGTGACAAAATTGCGCAGGCACAGTCCGAAGCAGAACGTGCGCGAACAGAGGCAGATCGCGCCACTACGGTTGCCACTCTTGCCAAGACCGATGCGGCTCGCGCCCGAATGGAAGCAGAGCGGGCTGGAAAATCTGAAGTGAATCAGATCATCCGTTCTGCCAACGAAACTGCGCTGGCGCGTGACCGCGTAGCAATAGCGCAGTCTGAAACTGCCAAAGCACAATCTGAAGCCGAAAAAGCCAAAGCCAATGAAGGGCTGGCACGCGACGATGCCGAGAAATCACGCTTACAAGCCGAAGAAGCAAAGCGTGAAAGAGATGCTTCGCAGCAACGCCTGTATGTCTCGCTCTCAGCGATTCTTGAAACGAGGCGCGAAGCTCGCGGGCTAATCGTCAATCTTTCGGATGTCTTATTCGATACCGGAAAAGCGACGCTCAAACCTGGGGCGCGTGAAAAGCTGAGCAAGCTGGCAGGAATTTTGGTGGCTTATCCTGATGCTTATCAGATGGAAATTGAGGGGCATACCGATTCAGTCGGAACCGATGAATCAAATCTCAAACTCTCGCAGGGACGAGCCGAATCGGTGCGCGAATATCTGATTACTAACGGGGTCAAAGCAGAGCAGATGATGGCAGCTCACGGATTCGGCGAGTCAAACCCTGTCGCCGATAACAATACTGCGGCTGGTCGTCAGGTCAATCGGCGAGTGGAAATTATCATCGCGGATCAACCTCAGGCTCAAGTTAAAGCCGGGAATAAATAACGAAACGGCTTAAAGGCTTGCTATATCTCAGGTCTTTAAGCTGTTTCGCCATGATCGCCCGTGACGTGCTGTAACGGGCGATCAGCTTTTTTTAGAACTACTCGTTAAATCAGGGGAGAAAATTATGAGTGAATTTTTATCGGATGTGAAAACCCTTCGGGAGCGGGCACGCCAACATCTTGAACAAGGCTCCGTCACCGAAGGTTACAAGGCTGATCGCACAAAAGTGATCGCCGTCCTGAACGACGCACTGGCGACTGAACTCGTCTGCGTTCTGCGCTATAAGCGACATTACTACATGGCGAAAGGTATCAACGCTGATCCCGTGTCGAATGAATTTCTCCAGCATGCGAATGAAGAACAGGTACACGCTGACCTGATTGCCCAACGCATCACGCAGCTTCAGGGCGAACCGAATTTCAATCCCGAAGGTCTCGCTTCGCGCAGTCATTCGGAATATATCGAGTGTGATTCGTTGGTCGAAATGATCCGCGAAAACCTGGTCGCAGAGCGCATCGCCGTCGAAACTTATTCAGAGATTATTCGCTGGCTGGGCAACGACGATCCGACGACGCGCAACCTGATCGAAGAACTTCTCAAAAAAGAAGAAGAGCATGCCGACGATCTGTCAAACATGCTGGCGACCTTTGAGCCAGCGATAGCGGTCGCGCAGGTGAAGATGACCGAACGGTGGGAAAACGAGGGCGGCAGTCTCACTGCTACAACGTAAAGTATCAAGAAAGGAAGAAAACAAAATGTCATTAGTTTCAATCATCGTAGTCTTAGTCGTCATGGGGCTTGTCCTCTATTTAATCAACACGTACATCCCAATGGCGCGACCCGTCAAGACTGTCTTAAATGTAGTCGTAGTACTGATGCTGTGCCTCTGGCTTCTGAATGCCTTTGGCATTGTGAACGTCCCTATCCGAATCAAATAGTGGCAACTGACAGGCACGAAGCGACTCCCCCACTGCGTAAAATTGCCCATTCTACTCGGTAATTTACACATCTGCGTGCCTGCTTAAAATTACAAGACGCTGTAATTCACTTATTTATGCCTGGCATACATTTTGCTTTGAACTGTAGTGCCAGCTCGGAAGGATAGTCCGCCAAGCTGCGCTATCAACGTGTGCAGGAACATGCTTGTTGCGACTAATACGCAGAAGGAGAAGTTTATGAAAACAGCAGTAGGTTTATGGATAGATCATAAGAGAGCTGTCATCGTTTTTGTGACCAGCGAGGCGGAAGAAATCAAACACATCAGCGCCGAGCTTAAAAAACCGAACAGCCATTCCGGTTCCACCATGCGGGCAGACGATTTAGAACAGCGAGAGTTAACGCAACACCTGAATATGTACTACGACGAGGTGATTGTGGCTCTTCAGAATGCGGAAGCCATTTTACTTATGGGGCCGGGCGAAGCAAAAGGCGAGTTGAAAAAACGCCTCGAAAAAAAACACCCCAACGGAGGCGAAATCTTGGTTGAAACAACTGACAAACTGACTGATCCGCAGATTGTGGCGAAAGTTCGGGAGCATTTTCTAAAACATAGTTCAGCCCTGGCTTCCAGTTCTCCATCTTGGTGAAAGTAGTGGGATTATCCATCGAAAGCCCGTCCGTTGAGCTTCAAGCCAAGCCGTTGCCTTATGCGCTGGAGCCAGCGGCAGTCACAAAAAACTTAGCAGTTGATCCGGTGTCCGGGCTGAATGCGACAGCAGCCGCGCAGCGTCGCACACACTATGGCGCGAACGAACTGGAAACAGTTCATTCGCGTGCGGCGTGGCGCATCCTGTTGGATCAATTCAAAAGTCGGTAGTGGAAAAGTCATGTTGATAAACAATCCAGATTATAAAAGTAGGCAAAGAGCTTGAAAGGCAAATTGAGTATGTACTCTCGGCGAGAAAAAGAAA
>JAYVRW010000258.1:0-4444 GCA_043775925.1 Blastocatellia bacterium | reverse complement strand
GAGCAATTTGATGTGCATAAATCGTATGGGCATTTGTATGTGCTCTCGAATTCTCCTGCGATTGCTCCGATTGGTGAAGCGAAACCAAACAGCGAAGTATTTAGATTATTGGCGGCCAAGATGGGATTTAATGATCCTTGTTTTCAGGAATCCGACGAAGAAATTGGAGCGCAAGCGTTCAACTACGATCACGAGCGGATGAAATTAATTAATTTTGAAGAGCTGAAAATCAAAGGCTGGCAGCGGCTGAATGTCGCTGAAAAATACGCTCCATTTGCGGAAGGAAATTTCCCTACTCCGTCAGGAAAATGCGAATTTTACAGCGAATCCTTAGCAAAACAGGGAATTGACCCGCTGCCGACGTATATTCCTCCGCGTGAATCTGCGCAGACTGCGCCGGAATTAGCGAAAAGATTTCCGTTAGCGATTATTTCTCCGCCCGCCCATAATTTTATGAATTCCAGTTTTGCCAATCTACCAACATTTCTGAAAGCGGAGAAGCAGCCGTTCCTCGAAATCCATCCCGACGATGCCGGAGTGAGAGGGATTAAAGACGGCGACCACGTGAAAATCTTCAATGATCGGGGAGCCTTCACCGCCGTTGCCAGAGTCTCCGAAAAATCCCGCCCCGGCGTAGTCGTCGCACTGTCCGTCTGGTGGAAAAAATTAACAAGTGACGGGACGAATGCCAATGATGTGACTTCGCAAGGGCTGACCGATTTGGGGGCAGCGGCGACGTTTTATGATGTGCTGGTAGAGGTGGAGAAAAATTGATATGCCACTACAATCCGATAAAATTATTGATGAAATGGATGAATTGTTGAGCGAGTATGATGTCCCTGACCCTGACAAAATTACATTTGGAGAGCAGCGTAGACTGAGAACTCGTTTGCGGGCGGCTGTGGAAAGATATGCCCCGCCAAGCAGTAGGTATCTAAAAGATTTGGAATTGGTGTTACGGTCAGATGGCGAATGGTGGGAAGCTGGACCGATTTTACACGCGCTCAGAGATGACTATTGTGCTGGTTATCTTCAATCAGTTACAGAGCTTATTCATGCCGATTTGTTTAGTGACTTTTTAGAAATGGCAGATCACTTGATTGAGCAAAAATATAAAGACCCTGCGGCAGTAATTACTGGCAGTGTGCTTGAAGAACATCTCCGAAAGCTTTGCGATAAAAACGGAATGATACTAAAAAGCCTGATGGCTCTCCGAAGAAGGCAGATACCATGAATTCTGAACTTGCTAGCGCTACTGTGTATTCAAAGCTTGATCAGAAAAATGTAACGGCATGGTTGGACTTGCGCAATAAGGCTGCGCACGGACAGTACAGCGAATATTCAAAAGAGCAGGTTGCGTTATTCATTCAAAGCGTTCGAGATTTTATTACGAGAATTCCTGCTTGATTTATGTTGATTTACGCAGCAGTAAGCGCCAGAGGCGCGATATATTTATAGCATGGAAGGCTATCTATACAGGAAGCTCCGTTAGGAGCGGCATATTTATATTTCGCTCCTACGAAGCTTGAGGTCGTTATTAACCATTGGCTATAAATATGTCGCGCCTCTGGCGCTCACTTTTGATGGGGGTAATTTTCTATACCTGAAAAATATGGCGAACACGTACACACAAATTTATATTCAAGTAGTCTTTGCAGTAGAGGGAAGGCAAAATTTAATTCCGCCTGAACGAAAAGATGAACTTTACAAATACATCACCGGAATAGTTCGTAATCAGGAACAGAAATTAATTTCAATCAATGGGGTAGCTGACCATGTACATTTGTTGATTGGAATGAAACCTAATATCGCCTTGTCAGACCTCGTTCGTGACATCAAAGCTGGTTCTTCAAAATTCATCAATGAGCAACGTTGGATTCGAGGAAAATTTAACTGGCAGGAAGGATTTGGCGGCTTCTCTTATGGGCATTCTCAATTGAATACTGTGATTCGTTATATTCAAAATCAAGAAGCACATCATCAGAAGCACTCATTCAAAGGTGAATACTTTGAGTTCTTGGGAAAATTCGATATTGCCTTCAAGGATGAATATATTTTTGATTTTATTGAACCTGAGAAATAGAAATAATCAGCATCCTTTTGTTGTAGGTTTTAACTTCTGAAGAGTCAGTAGAATGAAAAAGCCCCGTGACCGGGGCTGTAATAAAAAATGTTTCATTGTCTTGAAGCGTCAAAAGGTGCTGATTTTATACCTCTGCGGCTACAACTTCCGGCTTATTTCTTTTCGACTGACGCCAGACGCCAACTGCTTCTTTCACTAATTTGTAGATCGTATGACGGTTTTCACCAATTACTTTTATCCACGCCATTTTCCCCATTTGTGGGAAATAAATGCCACGGAAAAATAAGCGTGCAATGAGATGCCCGATGGCGTAGCCGACTGGCTGATCCTTAATTGCCTCAATCGCCTGCGCCGTTCTTTCAGGGCTGTACGATGAAGTCCAGCCGTGTCTGACTTCCTTGTTCGCTTCGGGAATCGTCATCTTCAACGGCGTGTGCGCCATTTCAAAGGGAGCGAAATCCATCCAATGTTTGGGGCGTGTCAGGCGTCCCGCTTTTTGCAAACGATCATAGAGCGGAGTCGAAGGGAAAGGCGTCAACTGCCCGAAAACAGGGAGTCCGGGAGGCCAGCTACGAATTTGCTCAAGGGTGCGTTCGGCGACTCCGGGAGTGTCGTTATCCATCCCAAAAATAAATGAAGTGATGCAGTAGACGTTCCTTTGTGCCAAGCGATTCAGCACTGCGGCATACTCGTCGGGTTTGTTGAATCCTTTGTTGACTTCTTTGAGATTGATTGGGTCAATGGATTCCATTCCGATGAACACCCATTTGCCGCCGGATTCTGCAATCAGGTCTACGAGTTCTTCATCGCGCAATAAATTCGCGCTAATTTGAGCTACCCAATTGACTTGCGCATTCGCGGCGATGATGTCGCGGAGCAAAGATTTGGTACGTTTGATATTGATCGCCAGATTGTCGTCAATGAAAAATACGGCGACCTGCCCGTTCTCTTTGCGAGCACGCGCCTTGAGGCGGAGCAATTCGTTGACAACGCTTTCATTAGTGCGAAAGCGGATGGAATCACCGAAAAATCCAGTGACGGTGCAGAATTCGCAGCCGTAAGGACATCCGCGCCCTGTTTCTACTGGGATGAGATGAAATTTTCCCCAACCGCCACCCAACCGTTGCAGCATCGGGCGCATAAAAGTTGGAACGAGATTGAATTGTTCAAGGTCAAGGGTATCCCACGGAATATCTGGATACGGTTGAAGGTTTGGTTTTTTATCGTTGCCTTTCGGATCAACTTCAGGTTGATAAATATCTTTGAGTTTTCCACGGACTGCATCAGCAACAATCAGTGGCCAGGTCTCATCGGCTTCGCCCAGGGCGATGGCATCAGCGTGACGTTTTCCACCGTCTCTGCCAAGAGCTTCATCAGGAATCTCTGTGACGTGTGGGCCGCCCATGACGACGAGGATTCCGGCTTCGCGTAAGGCATCCGCCATTTGATAGGCTTTAGCGATTAATCGCGTCATACCACCAATTCCTACCAGCCCGACGCCTTGTTCACGGACGTATGCCACCAATTCTTTTTCGTTCATCGCTTGTGCGTTGCCGTCTACGAGGATTACTTCATGCTCAGGTGGCGTCAGGGATTGCAGCAGGAACATCCACAAATGCGGCATGTAGTTTTTCGTGATTCCGTTGTCCGGGTTATAAAGTAAAATCTTCATCGTACATTTTCCTAGTTGAAATAATTAACTTTCGTAGCTGTCAGCGCAATGAAATGTCGCACGGTAATTGGCAGGGATGGATTGCTTTTTGTGTTATGAATCAGGGACTTCCTTTTTAGTCGCGTTATTACGGCACAAGGAGGAAACTGGAAGAGTTGAATCCCGATGTCGAGAAGTTATTTGCTGTTAACATCTATTGAAGAATAACGTGCCAGTGAGTATAACAGGATTGTTCGCTGGCGTACAACGTGCTGCCATTTTTTAAACTTACTGACCCGAAGCAGTGAAATGAATTGGACTCAAAAAATAATTACGCTCAAGCCCCGCGCCCGTGGTTTTCATGTTGTGACCCGCGAAATACTTGAACACCTGCCGGAACTGCATGAAATCGAAGTCGGGTTGCTTCAACTCTTCATTCAGCATACTTCTGCTTCGCTCACGATTAATGAAAATGTTAGCGCCGATGTACGCGGAGATTTAGAGCGTCACATGAATAAAATTGTGCCAAGAAACGCGCCGTATTATGAACATGATTACGAAGGCGCAGACGATATGCCAGCGCATATAAAAGCTTCGTTGTTTGGTGCAGGGTTGACGATTCCGATAGGCAATGGGAAATTGTTATTAGGAACGTGGCAGGGCATTTATCTGGGCGAACATCGCAATCACGGCGGAGCGCGTTCGGTCGT
>JAYVRW010000257.1:0-4478 GCA_043775925.1 Blastocatellia bacterium | reverse complement strand
CTTTTCATAATGAAAAGGCGCCCTTACTGCGTGCGGGCTTCTGCATTTTAAGAAACTGACAGTGCTATAATAAAAGGCGTATCTTAACGGATGCGCCTTTTGTATTTTTATGACCAATGAAATCGAAATTCTGGGTGATGTTGCGCAGAAGCTGGAACAGGCTGGTATTGCGTACATGCTGACCGGATCAATGGCGATGAGCCATTACGCAATCCCGCGCTTCACTCGTGATATTGATTTAATTGTGCAGTTGAAAACTGAAGACGCTGACAAAATCCACGCGCTCTTTTCTGAACATTATTATCTTTCGCGTCCAGCCGTCAGTAATGCAATTTCACGAGAATCAATGTTCAATTTGATTCACTTTGCCTACTCCATCAAAATTGATTTCGTCGTGCTGAAATCAAGTGAGTATCGCCAAGTTGAATTCGCCAGAAAACAATGCGCTAAAATGAACGGCTTCATGATTTGGATCGTCAGCAAAGAAGATTTGATTTTATCGAAATTACTGTGGGCGAAAGATTCGCATTCTGAGATGCAACTAAACGATGTAAAAAATTTGATCGCGGCTGGCTACGATGAAGAATACATCCAGCAATGGGCGCAAGCCCTCAATGTACAATCACTCTTCGAGGAATGCTTATGAACGACACACCGCCCGAAATCGAAAAACTTTATCGTGAAATGATTATGGCGCGCAGCAACGAAGAGCGCATGCAAATGGCGTTTTCGATGATGGCGACAGGGCGGCAGTTAATTTTGTCTTCGTTGCCGGAAGGCTTATCCGAAGAGGAAAAACGACGCCAACTATTTGAGCGGATGTACGCGGATGAGCTACGCGCCGGAACGCTCGACAATCCTTACACAAAATAATCCTGCGCGTTTATCTTCTCCCTATCTCTGCCCGCAAAAAGAAGCTGCCTTCGATCACGATTTTTTCTCCCGCCGTCACACCACTCAACACACGAATTGAATCGCCTGCCTCTTCGCCAAGTTGTAATTTTCGCATTTGAAATTGCCCGGCTTCAAGCGCCACAAAAACTACCTGATCGTTGCCGATGGATTGCAAAGCGGATTTCGGAATTACTATTACTTCCTGCGAGCCTGACGAATTCAAAGCCACGTCCACAAACATTCCCAGCTTGAGCATTTGATTTGGATTGGCAACTTCGAGGCGAACTTGCGCGGTGCGTGAAGCCGAATCTACACGCGGATCAATATACGCAATCGTCCCGTTAAAATTACGATTCGGATAAGACGCTGTAGTGAAATTTACCTTTGCACCCACGCGCATAGCTCCGAAATCTTTCTCGAAAACATTGGCGATAATCCACACGGTCGAAAGATCGGTCACTGAAAATAAACTGTCTGCGGTGGTGATGACTTGCCCAAGGTTGACACCACGCACGGTGATAATGCCAGACGAAGGCGCAGGAACAATAACTTCTGATTTCACCTGCGCGGGATCTTTCAAGTCAGCAATTTGTGCGTCTGTCATTCCCAGTAATTTTAATTTTTGACGATGGCTGGCGTGTTCGGCGTGATGTTCGTGGAGCCGTGCTTCGACTTCCTGTTTTTCCTGCTGGCTGACCGCGCCAAGTTCCGCGAGCTTTTGATAACGTTCCGATTGCGTAATGTGAAGCTGAAGATTCGCATCAACTTTCAAGTATTCCATCTGCTCCTGTGCCAGATCAGTACTAAAAATTGTCGCCAGCGTCTGCCCTTTTTTGACGGCATCACCAAGCTGAACCCTGACTGCGGTGACGCGCCCTCCGACCAATGGAAACACACGAGTTTCTTTATAAGCATTCGCCTGCACTGTGCCCGTCGTGCGAAGTTGATTAGCAATTGTTTGTGTTTTGACTTCTGCGTATTGCAGCTTGATACGCTCAATCATTTCCGGCGCAAGTGTCAGATCGGCTTTATTATCTGACATCTTGCCGGACACAGATTCAACCAAAGGAACTTCGCGTCCCGCCGCCTGTTCGACCGTAGGAACTTCACGACCCGCGAGGCTTGTCGGCTTTGGCGCACGGCGTAAAATCATTGTGGCAACGACGATTGCGACCAGCACAAGCACGGCAATCCATAACAATCGCTTTTTGTTTGGTGTTCCGATTAAATTTTCTTCGGTTACGTTTTCGGTCATAAAATTTACGAGAACGATTGCACTACATTTCACTTCTCAAGTGTAGTTCCCACCACATTTTTCAGCTCAACTCGCGCCGCAAAAGATTCTTTCAGCGCTGCTGTATAAGTTACTTGCAGGTCAATCAACCTGCGTTGTTCATTCAGGACTTCTGTCAAGCGTACATGCCCCAGATCAAAACTTCCGCGCACGACCCGTAAATTATTTTGCGCCGCTGCCAGTAAATCAGTGTCATAAATTTTCAGCACACGTTGTGCACCTTCATAGCGAGTGTACGCAGCAGCGACTTCGCGGCGAATGACGGTTTCAATAAATTCACGACGCAACCGCGCTTCATCATTCATCGCCACGGCAGCTTCGATATTGCCCTGATTTTTATTGCGTGTGGGCAACGTGATACTGACGCCGACACGCGCCATATTGCTGCCCATAGCTACGCGTTCCGGCTGACCGGAATCACGATTGAATCCAAACTGATCGAAGCTGAATGATTGGCGCCCCACTTCAGCAAAGACGCTCATATCGTATTTACCTTCGGTTTTCGCCTGTTCAATCAAAGCGGCAGTGACAGCTTCGGCAGCACGGGCAGCCTGCAAATCAGGACGTGTTTTGAAAGCAAGCTGAAGTAATTCCGACTGGCTGATCATCACCAGAGTTTCATCAAACTCAGCGCGAATTTTCAATTGCTCATCATTGGTCATCCCAAGTAAACCTTTGAGTTCTTCCAGCAACACCGCAATACGACTGAGTTGCGACTGCTTGTTCGCTTCGATTTTGCCGACCTCAACCTGCATCTGACTTTGTTCCAGCGGAGCGCTCGCGCCTTCTGTCACACGCGCCTGAATCAGGCGATAATTATTTTGATTGAGATCAAGCAACCGCTCGTTGAGTTCAAGATTGCGCATCGCTTCTACTGTTTCGACATATTTGATACGCACTTCAGCAGTGAGCCGACGTTCGCGTTCAGCCACTTCGTATTTCATTCGTTCAAGTTCACGCTCAGCCACTTCAACGCGTCGCAGCCGTCTGCCGCCTGATTCAAGTGGCAACCGCACCATCACCGAAGCGGAGCGCATGCTGGTATCAGCTACGCTGGAAAGCCCGGAAGCCTCAAGCATCGGATTCGCCCGCAGAGCCGCCTGCTTCAAACGTCCGTTCGCAGCCTCAATTTGCTTGCGCTCCGCTTGCAGGCTTTTGTTATTCGTCAAAGCATATTTCACCGCCGCGTCAAGATTCATTTCAGCCTCTTGCGCCAAAGCAGTAGCAGTCAGTACGACAATTAAAAATAATATTCGGTAACACATTTTATTTTGAGTGAGCTGCTTTTTCGGAAGCGAATTTGCGCTCTTGCAGCCAGAAAAAAATGACCGGAGTCACGATCAAAACATGAATCAATGAACTCACCATTCCGCCCAGCACCGGAGTCGCCAGCGGTTTCATAACTTCGGAGCCTGCGCGTGAACTCCACATAATTGGTAATAAACTTGCGACGATGGTTGAGACCGTCATGACCTTTGGACGTAACCTCAACAAGGCGCCTTCGGTCACAGCGTCAAATAAATCGCGTCGTGTCATTGCCTCACCGCTCGAAGCCTTTTCTGCGCGTTTGCGGACGACGGCTTCCTCCAGATAAATCACCATCACGACGCCTGTTTGTACCGCAGTTCCGAACAATGCAATGAAGCCGACCCACACCGCGACGGAAAAGTTGTAGCCCATTGCATACAGCAAATATACGCCCCCGGTTAGCGCAAACGGCACGGCGAGCAGCACGTGCGCAGCCTCCAGAAACGAATGATAAATTAAATAAAGCAACACGAAAATTACGAGCAGCACTATCGGCAACACAATTTGCAAACGTTCTTTGGCGCGAATCTGATTTTCGTATTGACCGCTCCACTGAAAGTAATATCCAGCGGGCAAGGTGATTTGCTCGGTGATCATTTTTTTCGCTTCGTCCACAAAGCTGCCGACATCACGCCCGCGAACATTGAGCAAGACTGTCGCTCGCAATAATCCATTCTCGCTGGAAATCATAAACGGGCCACTCTCGCTGCGAATATCGGCGAGCTGTGCCAGCGGAATTTGTTGCGCGCCGACCAGAACATTACGGATTTGATTTGGATCGCTACGGTATTGCTGCGCGTACCGAACGCGCACCGGAAAACGTTTGCGTCCTTCAATCGTCACGGCTAAATTTGTTTCGCCAACAGCTTTTTCGATCACGTCCTGCACATCGCCAACTGACAAGCCGTAACGCGCAGCGGCTTCACGATTTACTTTGATATTGAGGTATGGCGCACCCGCGATTTGTTCCGGGTAAACATCG
>JAYVRW010000256.1:0-4514 GCA_043775925.1 Blastocatellia bacterium | reverse complement strand
CGCTGAGGGATCAGTCTGTTTACAGGCCAAGAAATTATTTGAGATTGTCAGACTTTTACCTGAAGCAGAGATTGAAATTAAGGTGGGCGAAAACGATCAGGTCAGTATTGTTTGTGAACGCTCACGGTTCAAAATGTTGGGGCAGGCGAAAAGTAACTTTCCTGAAATCCCGGAATTCAAGACCGCTGCCGGACATCTCCCCGCTGACCTGTTTCGGACTTTTATTACACGAACAATTTTCGCGGCGACAAATGAGGAATCTCGTTACGCTCTCAACGGAGCCAAGTTTGAACTTTCGTCGGAAGGTCTCAGAATGATTGCTACGGATGGACACCGACTTTCGTTTATTGAAAAGAAAGGAAAGTTCGGAGACGATCTTAATGTCGAAGCCATTATCCCGAAAAAGACTTTAGCTGAGTTGGTGAAACTCAGTTCTGAATCTGAAGAGACGGTGGAGTTCGGAAAAGATGACAATCATCTCTTTTTTAAATTTGGAAGACGCCTGCTGGTTTCCAGAATGTTGAGCGGTCAGTTTCCAAATTATGAGATGGTTCTCCCGAAAGAAAACAATTACTCGTTTGTGATTGAATGCCAGCGCATTGCCGCAGCCGTCCGCCGTGTTGCACTGATGGCGGACGAACGCTCCCACGCTATTAAATTTGAAATCGGGAACGGTCAGCTCAATATTACGGCGCAGGCGTCAGATGTTGGTGAAGCCGGGGAAACTCTTCCAATTGAGTACTCAGGTGACAATATGACCTTTGGATTCAATGCGCAGTATGTGAATGATTTTTTTGGAGTTATCAGTGACGGAGATGTCAAATTTGAATTCAAGGATGGGAACTCTCAGGCGCAGTTAAAATCTGTCGGCGATTCTGAGTATGATTTCCGTTATGTGATTATGCCGATGCGTCTCTGATGAGAATCGGCTTGGGCAGGAATTGTTAATTAAGTTTAATGGTTCATCCGGGAACCTTTGGTTTGGTTCGACGTTAGTATTGGTACGGGTGAACCTCCTGATAGTTGGCGATCATAGTGATTCTGGGGTGGGTTTTAGACACTATGGTCGCCCATTTTTTTTACTTTCCATCGCTAAGCATTTTTTGGGATTGATCTGAACCTGACAGTAGATAGCCGTCTAATAAATTGAGTGTCGTCAATCCGCCGGAATCGCTAAAACCATCAGCCATTCCCATCCGTTTTCTTTTGGCTTTGCGTGTGTAGAAAAAGACACCTCCGAAAAATATTCCCAGAAAGATCGTCGAGAGCGCCAAAATTCCAATCGTGTAAAAAGTTGCGACAATAAATCTTCCCGTTTGAATTGTTTCATTGAGAATATAAGGATCGGGCGGACGATTTTCCATGGGAAGCGCTGTCACACCTTTTCCTTCCCAATACACCTTCGGAGCGTATTTAATTTGTTTGATTAACTCTTCCGCTGCTTTCTGATCATTGACGTTGACGCCTTCGACGACGTAGTTCCCTACCCTGCGGATAATTCGTTTACTTTTTACGTCAGGACTTTGCGAGTCAAAATGTTGTTGAAGTTTAATGGCTCCATCGGTAGCGAATTGCGGCGTTTGATATTCGACAATCATTAGGCTCATTTTTCCGCCGCCGTTTTCATAATCTGCGATGGCGACCTGCGTTCCTCCGGTGAAATCAATCGTTTCTTTGAAATCGGTAAATGGTTGAATTTGTGAGATCGCTTCTTTGCCTAAAACGAATTTTTCACTAGCTGGGATTTTCCCCTGCTCTGGTAAATTATTCTGGAGATTCGGCATTTCGCTAAAATCGCTATCTTCAACCTCCAAGCTTAACTGGTAAATGTTTAGCCAATGTACCAGATCATTATTCCAGGGAGAGACATGAAATACATGCCTACCAGCTTGAAAGTAGCCTGGATTTTCCAACCTTTGTTTAAAAGTCAACAATCCATAAGCTTCAGAAATGAATTGAGTTTCAAAGACTTCGACCGCGACTTTATTTTTACCTTTTGAATATTGGCGTGCGAGAACGGATTTCAATCCGTACTCGGAATACACCGGAGCTTTGAATTCAGAAGTTATGTTTTTAGTTTCGCTGATGGCTTTCCAATTTTCTTCAAGCTTCGCTGGTAAAATTATTTGTTTGTTTTGTGCAAATGAAGTTGTGACCAGAATTAAGACAATGAAAAACAGGACAGTAGATTTTAAATATGACAAGCGCTCCTCCTACTTTAATGCTTGTGAGCCAGGACAAGAAAATTAAACCACAAATTGTGAGCCGATGGGATTACCGCCAATGATGAAGTTGTTGCAAGATCAGGTCAGCATGCTTGCGCGGGTCAGGAATCTGACGCATGGTGATCTTACCCGCTTCTGCTGCACTGTCAATAATGACATCGCCTACGCCCAGCATTCTCTCGAAAATTGTCGCGCTCACCGTGACATCCTGTGCATTTCGGAGTGGAATATTTCTCACTGTTTTTGAAATCAGACCTGAATCAATTTCAATTTTATTCGGAGTCAAGGTGTAAACAATTCGATTGCGTTCAATATGTTTCATGACCGGATAAGTGAATCCAACTAAAGCGAAAATCAAAGCAATTAAAAGTGTAAAACCTAACCACCCGATCAATGCGGTCAGGATTATTGCAGCTAAAGCGGCTCCGGCGTAAGTCACTCCAACCGAGTAAAATGATGGACGAATCTGAAAAATAACTTTTTCAGGAGCCGGACTTACGTTCGTTGCCAGAGATGAAGCAGGAGTTGTTGACACTATTTTTTGATCAGCTCCGCAGCCGTTACAAAATTTACTTTCTGGTGAGAGGTCTTTTCCGCAAATATTACAAAACATAGAGTTACAATACCTCAGCAATTATTTTGCTTCGAGGATTTCGGAGAGGATGTGACCGCGCGAAGCTTTTAATTCGATGCCAAGCAATCGCGCTATCGTTGGAGCGACATCTACTATCCGAGCGTATTCAATTTGAGTTTTAGATTTAATTCCCTTCCCCGCGACAATCAAAGTTCCGCGCATTTCTGAGCGCGAAGGTAAATATCCGGCGACAGATCGTAGAGCAATTTTCTCAATAGATTTTTTCCCGCTTCCGTTTTCTGAAAAAATTATTCCAGGCGCGGCTTCAATAAAAAATGCTGCGCGTGGATCGGCGCCTAATTTTGCCGCTTCTTTTTTCGTCACAATTCTGGAAACCGGACTGTGATCCTGAAGTTGAATTTCTCGAAAAACGGCTTCAAGAGATTTTGCCGCCTCTTCATTATTTTGATCTTTTAAATAAATTGCCGCTGCGCCTTCTGAGGAATGTGCGACCGCGATCCAATCTTTAATTTTTCCAGTAGCATCCAAAGTCAGAAATCCTTTCTTAGTCAAAATCTGGTTGGGACGAAACTCCTGATCGGCTTTGGCTGAACCATGCGGCGAAACGATGATAAATGTCGCTTCATTAGATTTTACGAATTCAAGGATTTTTTTGATTGCTACATCACTGGCTTCAAGATTGGAATCCAATCCAATCAGAATTAATTGAGCTTGCGTAAGGGCTTCATTATTGAAAGAATCTGGTTTGAAATCAATTTCTTCGTTTTTCGTGAAAGGAAAATTTATCGTCGCCGTTTTTATGCCTGCGCGTTTTGCTGCCTGCCAAATTGTATCAGATTTTATTTCGACAAATTTATTGATAGATGAAATTCCTTTCTCTTCATCAAATATTAAATCTGACACGACACCGTGATCGGAGGGATACATCCCACTCACCAGACTTGCGTACGCTGGCAAAGTTGCAGACGGGTAAACACTCTCGACATTCAGCGCCAGAACTCCTTTTTCGCGGAGGTATTTCAGATTTGGAATATTCAAGCGCGGATTATTTAAGTCCTCATTTTTCAACCCAGCTATCAAAATTAAAATTACCTTTGAAGTGATGGCGGCTGGCTTTGGCTTCTTTTCTTTTTTGGGTGGATTAGTTTGCGCGAAAAGGCTGAATGCAAAAAGCACTAATATTCCAACTGAAATTAGTAATCGGTAAATCATTAAAAATTAAAGGCAGTTTAGACAGGATTTACAGGATGAACAGGATTAAAAATATTTCACCAATCCTGTTCATCCTGTAAATCCTGTCTAAATGCTTTTAGAAAATTTATCGCAGCAGTTCAATCATTTCTCTTACCGCCCGAACCAATCCCACCAGTGAAGCCCGCGCAATTATGTTATGCCCGATATTAAATTCTTCGATTTCCGCGATCTGCGCTATCGGAGCAATATTTCGATACGTCAATCCGTGACCGGCGGCGACTCCAATTTTTGCTGTGACTGTAGCGCACGCCGCTTTTTTTATCCGCTCAACTTCATTGGTAATTTCTTTGGTATTTCGCACCGTCGCGCTGCCCGGAGCTTCGCACAGATGCGCGTATTTTGCAGTACAAAATTCTACTTGAAAAATATTCAATTTCGCCGAAGCTTTGATTTGTTTCAAATCAGGATCAATAAATAAGCTGACAAAAATTCCCTGCTTG
>JAYVRW010000255.1:0-4523 GCA_043775925.1 Blastocatellia bacterium | reverse complement strand
TGTACATTAGATAACGTCGAATATGATTGCGCGGCTCTCTTTAACTTGCTTTCGCACGGCTCCGCCGCCATCGCGCCGCCGCAAATGTATGCTCCGGTGACAGCAAAATACTCCAATGGCACGAGTAAAAGAATCGGCTTTGCCAAGTGGAATTCTCAAAATAACAGTTACGAAGCTACTGCCTGGCTGCGAGATCAGGATGAACGAGAGTTTCCCCTCTCCCTCACCTGGGAAAGGGGAGGGCTGCCTTTGTTGGGAATTGGCATTGGTATCGGTATCGGGTTTGGTGGTGGAGGTGAGAAAGTTGGCGGAGGTAAGGCAGTTGATGGAGGAGACCTAGGATCAATTAACATAACAGCTAATTCAAGCAATCAAGTAGCATCTGATCCTTGTGCAAAAATGGCAGAAATTGCTGGAGAGTTTGCCCGTGATGCAATTAAGAGTAATACTCACAAGGTGCTAGGAATAAATGTTACAAACTATCTTTCTGCATTGGAAGATTTTGATACAGCATTCGGTACTTTTTATGCTGGGGGTACTATGCGAGGTTACGAGAATGTCAAAAGATTGAGTGAGGTGGCATTCTGTCTACAGTTCCAGAGGAACTAAGGGGAGAGGCGGATTTCAAGGATGTATATAAAAATAGTAAAGGATTTGAAGGTGATCAAACGCACCACTTTGCGGCACACTTTTCCTCTGGAATGAATCATTTTGGGTTACCAGCAACTCTCTTACATATATTCTGGGACAGAAGAAATAATGGTGACAGACGTTTATCGGCTGGAGCTTGGGGGTTAGGTAATCAGATATATGGGTCTGGTGGTTTACTGCTACATAAAGTTGAGCAGCTTATAAAATTTTCTATATGCAAATAAGATGAGCTTACATAGTTCACCTGAACAGAACGCCAGTTAAATTCTTGCGGCGCAATATTGTCACTGCGTTTATCTAATTTTATAGTTTCTCGTGATAATGAAGAGACCGAACTATATCTAGAGCCTGTAATTAACTTTGGTTATCAAAAATCGTGATTTCCTGAGCAAAATCACAAATCATTAAATTGACAACTTACTTTTTGAGTTACTTTGATAAGTTGCCAGTTATAAAATGCCCATAAATCGTTGATTTTATTAGTCAAAAGTTAATTACAGGCTCTAGGGTTTTCACTATGGAAAAGTTAAAAAATAATAATAAGGTTTTATTGTTTTTATTGATAGCGATATTAGTATCAAGTGTTATTTCATTTGTATTAGGTATGATTTCGCAGGCAGTTACTAAAAATGACGATATTGTTTTTGCTGTCTCAAGTGGAGTCTTTGGTGCTAGAAGGATTCAGCAACTTGAGTCACCGAATATGAGGGATATAGCGACGTTACACAAAACGAATGGTTTAGGTGATCTTAACTTTATAGTAAAGTTGAACGGAATTGAAATCTATCATTCGCCAGATTATGCAGCTTTTACTGATCATCAGTATAGAGAAACATTGTTATGGGACAAGACCGGGGAAATAGTTGTATTGGAGTTAATGGGGAAACGAGTCTTTGCATTTAATACCAGGACTCAAAAGATTTTGCAAAAAGGAGAGCTAGGACAATATGTATTTTTTCCTATGCCTACCGATAATAAATTCTATGCGCCTTTAAAGGATATCGATGATTGAGCGAGATGGTCGTACTTCGACAGACACAAAATTTGCTCAACTCATAGCAGGATTATGGAGTCTTATCATTGGTTTTTATTTAGCCAGGTTGCTTTTGAGCAACGTTTCTGAAAGACGTGCCATTTCCTGAAGTGTTAAGGTTTCTCCGCGCCGCCTGACATCTCAATCTGCGATATTAATATCCGCAACAGGATTTTCGTGGACGATCAATCCAACCTGGCTTCAACAGAAGAAAATAATTTTCAATCAACCGAGCAATTTTGAGAACTGGATGGCTACCGATAAGATACCTTTTCAGATCGTCTGAACAAATACATTTTTTCTGCGGATGACATCTGAGTACCGATATATCAGCGGATTAAATAGTTGGCGGCAACTTTCTTACACGTACAATTTGATCGGACAATTGACCAGCTACAAGGACGAGGCGAACAACAACACGGTCAGCTATGACTACTACAAAAACGGCGCACTGGCAGGCGTCTCCGGTTCCGTTTTTGGCGGCGTAAGTCAATATGCGAGCGGGATGACGTATCGCACTTCCGGTGCGCTCAAAGCCGCGAGTTATGGCAGCGGGTTAAATCTCTCCACCAGCTTCAATCTCCGGCAGCAGATCAACGAATATAAAGTTTCAAATGCCAGCGGGACGCCTGTCCAATGGTCGCAGTACCAGTATCACGCGGACGGCAAGATCAAATTTTCACAGGATAAACTGGATGATAAATTTGAGAACCCATCCGCCGCCTTGCGCGGGGACTACGTTAATAATTGAGATTCCAGCATTACCACCCGGTTTTTGCCCATCCGAACGTTTCATTTGGAAACGCAAACTTTGGCAAGATCACGTCAACGGCTGACGTGTACACACCGCGTCAAATTCAGTTTGCGCTGAAATTGTTGTTCTAATTGCAAGCTGACTTCCCTCTCAACCTAAAGCGCTACACCGCAGACCTTGCTGTTCTGCGGTGTAGCGCTTTAGTATTCTGAATTCATCCGACAAAACACTGTTTTAGTAAAAATCTCTGAAGGGTTGCTTGATGGCTTTTTGCTGAATCACTGGTCGAGGTGGTTTGTTCAGGCATAAATCGTAAAAGCAGTTCACTTGAGTTCTCAATGATGACGCACCAGAAAGCCTCTGTAAATTCCTTAGTATTACTTGCGCTTGGTTTATTCCTGGCACTTGTTGGTAAAGTCGCGGCTCAGTCTTTATCGCCCAACTACGTTGATGACTTCACCGGAAATCCGCGCGTCATCGTGTTAAGTGATATGGGCAATGAACCCGACGATCAAATGTCGTTTGTACGATTGTTGTTGTATTCCAACGAACTTGACTTGGAAGCGTTGGTGGCGACCACTTCGACGTGGCAAAAAAGTAAAGTGCAACCGGAAACGATGCGCCAGATTATTGCGGCCTACGGCGAAGTGCGTGCCAATTTGCTCAAGCACGCAACGGGCTGGCCTGACACTGCGGCATTGGATGCGTTGGTCTCAGCGGGGCAACCTGCTTATGGAATGGCAGCCGTGGGCGCAGATAAAATGACGGCGGGGGCAGCAGCCATTATTCGTGCGGCGGATAAAAACGATCCGCGTCCGCTGTGGGTCACGCTGTGGGGCGGCGCAAATACGCTCGCGCAAGCGTTACAGCACGTCCGCGCGACACGTTCGCCGGCTGAATTGGACAAGTTAATTGCTAAATTGCGCGTTAGTTCAATTTCAGATCAGGACGATGCCGGGCCGTGGCTTCGCCGTGAATTTCCCAATCTGCATTACATCGTCAAACCGAGCAGCCCTGACAGCGGCGAATACGCTTCGGCGACGTGGACGGGTATCAGCGGCGATGTGTATTACCGCAATTGCGCAGGCGCGGATGGCAGCACTGTTACCAACGAATGGCTGGAAACAAATATTCGGGGCAAAGGCCCCATGGGCAAATTTTATCCGAAGTTCGCTTTTATTATGGAAGGCGATACGCCGTCATTTCTTGGCTTGACGAACAATGGTCTTAATAGCTTTCGCAATCCAACCTGGGGCGGCTGGGGTGGACGTTACATTTGGCGGCAACCATACGGTGAAACGCATTCAATCTGGTCACAAGGCGGCGATCTTTTTCCGCGCGTCACTTCAGCAGACTCTGTCGTTGGAATAGACGGCAAAACGTATGTCTCAGATCAAGCTACAATCTGGCGTTGGCGCACTGCATTCCAGCACGAATTCGCGGCGCGGATGGATTGGACAATCAAAGCTTTCGCGCAGGCTAATCACCATCCCGTTGTCATCGTAAATGGCAAAGACGGCACAGCACCAATTTACATTGATGCCGAAGTCGGCAAATCCCTCACACTTGACGCAAGCGCCAGCAAAGACCTCGACAACAACAAGCTGACTTACAAATGGTTTCATTACGAAGAGGCAGGATTTGTGGGAAGAACTTCCAATATGGCAGCCGTCACGATTGCACAAGGTGAAACCGCTCAGGCAACAGTGACCGCTATCGCAGCGTGTCGTCCCGCGTGGCTTGGCGGCAACAGAGCCTGCGCGACGGGAATTGCGCACATTATTCTTGCCGTCACGGACAGCGGTTCGCCCGCGCTGACTTCCTATCGGCGCATCATTTTGAATGTTAGCGAAACCAAAAAGTGAAGCCACCTAACGAATAAAAAAATTGAGATGTGTATGGATATTCGACTCCTGAAATTTTCGCTGGTTTTTCTCGCGGCGTTTGCTCTGATCGCTTCGGCGTGGAATACGGTGACGGCGCAGCGCTCGCCTGCGCCATTTCTTTACGGTGGCGACGCGGCAGGCACGCGTTATTCCAAGCTCAGGCAAATAAATCGCACAAACGTGCAGAAATTAGAAATTG
>JAYVRW010000254.1:0-4539 GCA_043775925.1 Blastocatellia bacterium | reverse complement strand
ATGAAATTTTCCTGCACCCACGAAGCGCGGCTGGATTTTAAATTCAGTTCGACGAGTTTCTTTTCGGCTTCATTAATGAATTGTTCCGGCGTGGAGGCACTGGAAATTGTCGTTGAAGTTGCGTTGTTCTGGTTTGCATTACAAGCCCAGGATAAAAGTAAAATGATGAACAGGAAGGATGAAGCAATGCATGATTTCATATAATTGTGCCTTTCAGAAGAAAATCGTTTGAGGTGTAAAGTATATTCTTGCGCTTGAGGCGATGTCTATCATTCATCAACGAAATGAAAGATTCTAGGTGGCGCTGATGAATCCTTTTGTGAGTCAAACGAATGTGTCACAATCAAAACATGAAGATTCAATTACGATTTTTGACAGCAATTTGTCTGGTGGTTGGTTTCGGAACGTTGTCGTATCCTGCGCCGATGCAAAAGGCAATAAATAAGAAAAAATTTATGACTGCTACTGGCACATTTGAAGTAAAACTCACCCCGCAAAATGATAATCCTGATGAGCCAATGCTCGCCAGATTATTAATTGACAAACAATTTCACGGCGACCTCGAAGCCATCAGCAAAGGGCAAATGCTGTCGGCTGGCACGGTGGTTAAAGGCTCTGCGGGATACGTCGCCATCGAAAAAGTCAGCGGCACACTGCACGGTCACAAAGGAACTTTTATCCTTCAGCACACAGGCACAATGAAGCGTGGCGAACCTGGCTTGATCGTGACCGTCGTGCCTGATTCTGGTACGGGTGAACTGACAGGATTGACAGGGAAGATGGAAATTATTATTGCGGATGGCAAGCATTCTTATCAGTTTGCGTATGTAATGGCTGAGAAACCTTGAAAGACAACTTGTGCTTTGCGATTTAATATTGGGTTGAGGCTAAAATGTTATTTTCTACCAGCGGAAGTACACGAGTGTAATATGCTATTTTTCTTCTCGTTAGTTTTAATGATGCTGTCTCAACACAGTAACTCTTATTCAACCAAAACACTTATTTGGACAGAGTTAATTTCCAATGAGGGGCGCTTTAGTGTGTTGCTTCCCAGAAAACCGAAGAAGTCCTTCAATAAAGATCAGTATGTTCAAATGTACACGTTTGAATCTGTCGGCGGCGCGAATAAATTTGCCGTCAGTTATTTTGATGCTCCAATGCCGATGAATGATCCTGCTATCAAGGAACAGGTTTTTGAGTTAGGGAAAAAGCATCACGCAAAGGGGCGTCTAATCGAAAGTAAAAACATTCTGCTCGGAGAATACCCAGGCAAAGAATATCGTTATGTCCTAAATTTGCCACGAGGTGCGCAATATGTAGTCAAAGTATATCTTGTCGGACAGCGTGTATATCAACTTGATTTTTACACACCTGACAAAAAGGCAGATTTTCAGGATGCAAACAAATTCTTTGAATCGTTCAAATTGATAACTGAAACATGAAAAATGAAGCCAACATTTATCATAGTAGTATCTATCAAAAATGTTGAGTAACAAAAAAGACAGAGTAGAAAATAAAGAACATTTGCTTTATTTTCTACTCTGTCTTTTTTGTAGAGAATTCGAAGATGATTAAGCCTTCGCTGACATTCCATCTTCACTAAGCGTCACGCGGGTTTTGGCTTTGAATGCTAAATTTGCAAGGTGTGGGCCGGTGACGGCGTTGTGACCGACTTCGACGGGGGCGTTGGGTTCTTTGCGGGAACGAACGCAGTCGAGGAAATTGGCGACGTGTGGATCAGTTGGGATGCCGCCTTTGAATTCGTGCGTAGCTTTGGGCGGAATTTCAGGGCGTTTCCACACTTCAGGAAACACGCGGAAACCGTCATCATCTAATACCATCGTAGCCTTCTTGCCCTGAATCGTAATCTTCCAACTGTCTTCATACGAATTCGCATAACACAGCGTCCACGTCGCTAAAAACTTTGGATATTCAAAGACGGCGCTGAACGTATCCGGCACATCTCCATGTGTGTGAATCGTGTTCATCCCCTGACAAACAGCAGCTTTTGGCGGCTTGCCATCATTGCCGAGCCATTGAATCACGTCCATCAAATGCGTGCCCTGATCGGTCAAATGTCCGCCGTTGTAATCAAAAAAACTCCGCCACGCGAAATAGCGAGCAGGTTCAGGCTGGGCTACACGATGTTTAGCCGGGCCTTGAAAACGCTCCCAATCAAGCTTGCCTTTAAAGGACATTTTGGAAATGTCTACGGGGCGGTTCCAGTACCACTGCGCCCGTGCCAGCGCGATTTCGCCGAGGACGCCATCGTCTACTAATTTCTTCGCCGCCTGCACCATTTCCGAACTGCGGCGCTGCATTCCGACTTGCACAATTTGTTTTGTACTGCGCACGGCTTTGACGATTCTTGCGCCCTGTTCAATGGTCAGCGCGAAAGGTTTTTCGGTGTAGACATCTTTGCCGGCGGCGACGGAATCAAGCACGACTTGCATGTGCCAATGGTCAGGCGTCGCATTGTGAATAGCGTTGATGTCTTTGTTGTTGAGCAATTCACGGTAATCAACTGTGACTTTTGCGCCAGTTCGCGCCAGTGCCGCAGCCTTTTGCTGACAAGGTTCATAAACATCGGCGATGGCGATATATTCAACCGAGCCAGCGCCAACTTTATTGAAGCTTTCCATCACATTGCGTCCACGTCCACCTGCGCCAATGATGCCCATTTGAATGCGATCATTCGCACCCAGAACGCGGGAATACGAGGCGGCAGTAAGTGCGCCAGCGACGCCTGCCTGTTTGATAAAACGACGACGAGAATTTTGTTCTGACATAAGCTGTGACCTCCGAATTATAGATAAAACCAACGAGATGTGGGGCGAAGAAAAATATTACGCCGAAGAGATGCGGAGTGCAATGAATGGTTGTAAGCTGAAATTTTTGCTGAGCCTACCTAATGGTTACGACAAGCTGCCAGTTTGTCGAATCTCTGATGGCTTTTGGTTCCAGGGCATTTTCGCCAGAACCATTCCCATTCCGCACGTATCGGTGACGGAAGAAAAAACGAGTCCGGCTCCGATAAATCCTGACAGCGCGATGAAATATGGATGGACAAAATAAGCCAGCAAAACTCCGAGTAAAACTAATGATCCTGCCGTGAATCGGACTTGTCGTTCTAATGACCAGACTTGGCTGGTTCCTGATTCGATAGGCAGCCCCGCCGCTTTCCATGCCATCAATCCACCTTTGACGACAACTACACCATTGAAGCCGTTCGCCGCTAATTTTTGTGCCGCCTGATTTGCGCGAGTATCTGAACGACATAATAAATAGGCGCTTTGAGTCCGATCCAGACTGCTGAGATTTTGTCCGAGTGATGACAGCGGAACCAGTTTGGAATTAACGACATGCTCTGACGAATATTCGGAATATTCGCGGACATCAATCAGTTGAAGAGACGAATTGTTCGCCAACATTTGGCTCAATTCGGTAACATTGCAGGTTTGAATTGTAGAGGTCATAAAGCTTATCGGTTAGATTTCATAATCTACTGATGCAATCTGGTCGCAAATTTCAAGACCACGTTTGACGACGGGGACGTGCTCAGGATGTTTGGCGTAAATTCCCAATGCTTCCAGATTTTCAAACGTTGAATCAAGCGCTGCATCAAATGAGCGAGGCGATCTAACGACATCGTATCCGGCGTCAAACGATTTAATTTCTGAGATTTTGCCGGGGAGCGTGTGCAGCATGGCTAACAGCGCATCGCGGTCGGCTTGGGAGGTTTCAGCTTTGAATTTAAAAAATACAAGATGACGAATCATGGTGAAAATTCCTTTGGTAAATTAGTTAATCAATAGTGGCATCAACAATTTTCAGTTGAATAGTTGTCCGCCCTCTCCATTCATTAATTTCAGGGCGACAGAGTAAGCTGATCGAATCCGCGTGATCAAGTTGTGATGAGAATTGTGCAGCATTCCACCAGACGGCTTCCAGTGATTTGCCGACTTTTCCAACATTAATTTTCAGATGCTTTTCTTTCATCACATTGATGGATCGAATCGGCAAATTGCGCATTAAAAATAATGGAGTTGAATTACCGATGCCGTGCGGTTCCATCCGGTCTAAATCTTTAATCATTGGAATGATGACATCTTCCAAACTCATTTCAGCATCGGCGGTCAGCGTTCGCCCTAAATCTTCCTCACTCAAAAATTCTGCGGCGTAGCGATTCAGGCGATAACGAAATTCTTCAATGTTTTCCGCCTTGATCGTAAAGCCCGCCGCCATTGGATGTCCTCCGAATTTAATCAAAATATCTGACGCCGATTGCATCGCTTCGACAATATGAAAACCTTTGATCGAACGCGCTGAACCGTGAGCAATGCCTTCTTCATTGATCGCGCAGGTCAAGGTCGGTCGCCCGGTACGTTCGACCAATTTTGAACAAACGATGCCGACGACACCACGATGGTAGCCGTCGCTTTCATGTCCTGAAAATAAAAGAACGCGGTCGAGATCAGGTTTGGCTTCAACTTCTTTGATGACCTTGTCGGCTAAACTTTGCTGAATTTGTTGTCGCTC
>JAYVRW010000253.1:0-16535 GCA_043775925.1 Blastocatellia bacterium | reverse complement strand
ATGACAGTACGGAACCAGCGGTAGACAAGAAACTGCAATGGCTGGTCGCGGATCATCTGGGAACGCCGCGCATGGTCATTGACAAGACGGGCAGTTTGGGCGGCATCAAGAGGCATGATTATCTACCGTTTGGTGAAGAGATCGGCGCGGGAGTAGGAATACGGAGTGCAGGGAATGGCTTCACGGCGGATCAAATCAGAAAGAAATTCACGGGTTATGAAAGAGACACGGAGACGGGATTAGATTTTGCACAGGCAAGATACTTTAGCAGTATTCAAGGGCGTTTCAGTGGCTCAGACCCTTATAATCCTATTGCAGAGAAACAGACCAGTAAAGATCCGAAAAAAGCTGAAAAAGAATTTTCTAAATACATAATTCAGGCACAAAACTGGAATCGCTATGCTTATGTCTGGAATAACCCATTAAGGAATATAGATCCTAATGGGGAGAAAACTTATGTCATTCTTTTTGACAAAGGTGATACCCTGCACAAACAATTAAGTGAACTTGCAAATAAGAGGAAGAAAGAAATAGAAGGCTCAAAAGATTTTGATAAAAAGAAAGATAAAGTTTTAGTTATTGGTGTTGTAACCCCAAACGATGTCAGAGCTTCAGTAGATACAGCGAATAAAGAGCAGGCAAAGTTTGGAGATGTTAGAAGTCTAGATTTTATTGGACACGGGGTAGTTGATGGTAGTGGTCCCGCTATACAGTTGACTCCAGAAGGTGGCTACAATCAGTTAATGATGTCTGATTTTAATTTTAAATTTGATAAAGATGCCATCGCAACATTTACCGCTTGCGATGTAGCCAAAGCAAATTGGGCGGCTGACTTTAGTAAAAAATATAATGTAGAAACACGTGCGTACGATGGACCCGTATTATACGAGTGGAAAAATACTAAAAATGGAAACTATATTCCCGGTACCGCAACAGTACGCCCATGGAAAGAAAGATGTTCAGAAGAGCAAGTTTATAAACCTAAGCCTAAGATGTAGATATGCTTGTCGGGTAATAAGAGTTGGTGGAGAAGCGAATTTGTGTTTAATAGATCACGTAGTATTTTATGTTAGATTTCATCAAGTAAACTTACTATTTCTATAATTTAGGGTCTTTGGAATTACCGTGGGGGCACCCGCTCGGCAGCGGTAGGTGGTGGTGAGTACCACATAATCTGGTAGGTTTCCACAGCGATTTCCCAAGACCCATAATTTATCAAGCTAGTTCTATTTTTTTAGGAGATTCAAGAAGATGAGTTTTTCGACATTTATAGCCTTTTTAATATTATCTTTTTTAGGTTTTACTTTTTCTTCAATAGGTAAGTTAAGTGTGGCAAAAAAAAATACTGTACCTTCGATTTTGTATGACAGAAAGGAAACTAAACTTGAAGAAATATCCCCGAACTTTATAGATGAAAAATCCGTTCTTTTGTCAAACCAGTTTGAAATTAGGGTACTAAAAAATGGCTTTTATAAATCAGCAAAAGAAGGTTTTTTGGGTTGGAAGGTGGTTTCTCTTCGAGAAATAGCAGAGAGTAATGTAAAGAGAAATATTTTTTCAATAATAAAATCTAATGTAAGCCAGATAACTGGACAAGCGGGGTGTGCATCACCCAACGGGAGAGGATTAAGATTTATCCTCAAAGGCAAAGAAATAGATTATTTAATTCTAGACTGTGGAAGAATAATCATTTTTCTAAAAGGTAAAGTTGTTAAGAGTGCTTCTAATTACTACTTAACAGAGGAAGGGGTAAAACAGTTTGACAAGCTTATTGAAAGCATACCTTTGAGTGCAAAGTAAAATTATCGCCGACATGATGCGTTCATCGTAAAAGATGAACGCGGATTACTACGCCTATGACTTCTTGAATCGCCTCAGCGCAGTGCAGGAAAATCAAAACAACAACGGCGCGGAAACGACGGCGTACCGCCAGCAAAATACCTTTGATCGCTGGGGCAATCGCACGATAGATCAGACGAATACCTGGAACGGCGCAGTGTGGTCGGAAGACGCTGTACCAACCGGAGCCGTCGCGGTCGGAGACGCGGATGGCTGGAATTGGGTGACGAGCAATCCAACGCCTTACACTGGTGCGTCCAGCCATCAATCCGCCAATGCCGCCGGAGTGCATCAACATTATTTCTATGGTGCAACAACGACGCTGACTCCGGCGGCAGGAGAAAATCTGTACGCGTGGGTCTATCTTGATCCAACCAGTCCGCCAACAGAAGTGATGCTGCAATGGAACAACGGCAACTGGGAGCATCGCGCCTACTGGGGTGCAGATCAAATCGGTTGGGGTACAAATGGCACGGATTCACGGCGATATGTGGGAGCGTTACCCGCCACAGGAGGCTGGGTCAAATTAGAAGTTCCAGCTTCGTCCGTCGGCTTAGTCGGACAAGCGATTAACGGGATGGCGTTCAGTTTATTCGGGGGCAAAGCGACGTGGGATCGGGCGGGGAAAACCCCGGCGGCGGGCAGCATCAATCAGGACAAGTACACCGTGAATGCAGCGAACAATCGCTTCACCGAACTAAATTACGATACCGCTGGAAATGTCGTGGGTGAAAAACTGAATCTCGGCAATCGAATGGAATACAAATACGATGCAGAGAATCACGTCATCGCGGCAGGTATCAACTTCGTCACGAATAATACTGCGCCAACAAGTCAATATTTCTATGACGCCAACGGCAAGCGAACACGCAAGCTGGTGAGCGGCGTCGAGACGTGGTTTGTGTATGGAATAGACGGTGAATTGGTGGCGGAGTACAATGCGAATGGCGCAGTAGGTAGTCCGCAGAAAGAATACGGCTATCGCAGCGGGCAGTTGCTGGTGGTGTTTGACAATACGGAACCGCTGGCAGACAAAAAGCTGCAATGGTTAGTCGCGGATCATTTGGGCACGCCGCGCATGGTCATTGACAAAACGGGGAGTCTGAGCGGCTTGAAGCGGCATGATTATCTGCCATTTGGGGAAGAGATCGGCGCGAATGTCGGGATTCGGAGCGCGGGGAATGGATTTACTGCCGATCAGGTTAAGCAGAAATTTACTGGTAAGCGCAGGGATGATGAAACGAATCTGGATTTCTTTGAGGCAAGATATTTCTCCAGCATTCAAGGCAGATTCACGAGTCCTGATGAATTCACTGGTGGGGCGACTGAATTATTTGCAGAAGTTGCAGCACATAACCCCACTTTCTATGCTGAACTTGCAGAGCCGCAAAGCCTTAATAAATACACGTATTGCCTGAATAATCCGTATAAATATGTTGATCCTGATGGGCATCAACAAGTTGTTGCTGATTTTCTTAATTCAGCAGGACAAGCCGCGCAAGGAGCGGGGCCTTATGGGCAAGCTGCGGCAAAAGTATTTTTTGTGGTTGGGGCTGCTGCTGCCATTGCTGCAAATACAAGTTGGGAAGACGTTAAGAGCGCCGCTAAGACCGTGCTGAGCGTAGCTCATCAGGATCCTTATGAACATCTTGTGCAGGAGATGTCAAAGAACGATTATGCTAATAGCCAGGGTCAACCAAAACCCAAAGGTTCGCAAAATCCGGTGACGGCTGAGGCCGCGGCAGAGGGACGTAAACAACACGAAGCTTTTAAAGAGAAAGTGAAAGCTAAACCTGATTGGCAATCTGAACCATCTTTAGTTGACCCCAAAACAGGTAAAACGGTAAAGCCCGATGCCGTCACACCAAGTGGACGACCTGTAGAGCTAAAACCAAATACACCAAGTGGACGTGCAAAAGGCGCGTCACAAATAAAAGGACAGGAAAGAGCGACTGGGAAGAAAGGTAGGGTTGTGTATTATGAGCCTAAAAAGAAAAAAACTGAATGATGCTGATGAAGGTTTATACTATAAGTCTCCGTCTGGCTGGTATTCGTTGTTGTTACCACATGATTGGGTGGTAAATGAGAACGATGGTTTCTCAGAATTTCAAAACCCTAATATTGGAGTTGGTTCACTTCAAATATCAGCGTACTCGATTCCTTCAGAACAAAACACTAAAGCACTATTAAGTGAGCACATTGCAGAAAACTTAGAAGGCGGAAAAGTAAAAAAAATCGTAACAGAAGTTATAAGCACCTATGCCTGCTCATCTACTGAGTATTTAAATCAAACTTGGTACTATAATGTTTTTGTTCTTTCCGATGGAAATTACCTGCTATTTATTACATATATTTGTAAATTGCAATTTCGTGGTTCAGAAAGTAAAGAATTAAAAAGGATTGTCAATTCAATACGTTTTCTTGACTAATAAGATAATTGCGTTGTTAGTAATCCTATTAAGAAATACTTTGTGCCTATAATCAATTCGACTATATTGCACGGTGACGTAAAAGTTCACTGACTTGCGTCTTTCAACGTTGTAAGAGGCCGCCTAAGCTAAATTTCTCAGCTTGCTTTAATAAAGAATATACCGTAAACCCGGCCAACAATCGCTTCACAGAACTGGTCTATGACGCGGCAGGCAATGTCACGAAAGAGAAGGTCATCGGCACGGGAAGAATGGAATACAAGTATGACGCGGAAAATCACGTCACTGCGGCAGGCATTAGTTTCATCACGAATAATACTGCGCCAACCAGTCAGTATTTCTATGATGCCAACGGCAAGCGGACACGCAAAATTGTCAGCGGCGTCGAGACGTGGTTTGTCTACGGAATAGACGGCGAATTGGTCGCGGAGTACAATGCGAATGCGGCGGCGACCAGTCCGCAGAAAGAATACGGCTATCGCAGTGGACAGTTGCTGGTGGTGTATGACAATACGGAACCACTGGCGGACAAGAAACTGCAATGGCTGGTCGCGGATCATCTGGGTACGCCGCGCATGGTCATTGACAAGACGGGGAGTCTGAGCGGAATGAAGCGGCATGATTATTTGCCGTTTGGGGAAGAGATCGGCGCGAATGTCGGGATTCGGAGTGCGGGCAATGGCTTCACTGCGGATCAGATCAAGCAGAAATTTACGGGGAAGCGCAGGGACGATGAAACAGGGCTTGATTTCTTTGAGGCAAGGTATTTTTCAAGTGTTCAAGGAAGGTTTACAAGTCCTGATGAATTTACTGGCGGGGCGACGGAATTGTTTGCTGTAGTTGCAGCACATAACCCCACTTTCTATGCTGAAATTGCGGAACCGCAAAGTCTCAATAAATACACGTATTGCCTGAACAATCCGTACAAGTTTGTTGATCCTGATGGTCATCAGCACACCCAAACTGATAGATTAAAAGATGCAGGGCGTGCCATCATGGAAACTGCGAATGGAATTGCAGCTGCCGTTTCAGAGGCTAATGGATTTCCTGCGGGAGACCTCCCGCAAAATTCGCTCGGGCGAGGAATTGGTAAGGTAATAGCTGGGGTTCAAGGGTTGGCTGAAATAGGTCTTGGTGGAGGGATGATTTTTGGAGGTGGTGCGGAGGCTGTAGTTACCTCCCCTGCTACCGTTACAGGAATCGGTGCTGCTCTTCCAGCAGCAGGAGTGGTGACAGTAGTCGCTGGAGTTGCGGTTTCTGCGCACGGAGGATTAGTACTTCATAATGTGTTTAATAATACAAAAGGCGCAAGAAAAAGTACCGAACAGGATCATGAAACAGGCTTGTCGAGACTGGCTCGAGATAAGGGTGGGGAAAAAGGCGATGCAAGAAGAGCACTTCCTCGTAAACCACATGACGGTCATGTTGGACCTTATCCACCGAAACCTCCACCTGAGACTCCTCCGGGTCAGGCACCTGTACCATCAAAAAAGAATCCTTGTCCAGAATGCAGAAAAAGATTTCCAAAAGTTATTTCTTAATACCGAGGCATACTAGATATCTATGATAATCAAACAGAGTAAAAAAAGTCACGAAAACAGTCAGAAATTATTTGAAAAAGCTTTCATCCTAGCTTCTCTCTTCAATGATCCTATAGTAAGTAAGGAATGCCTGACCTTGTTTCAAAAAGCTGCAAAGCTTAACAATGAATTAGCACTATTTGCACTGGGAAATTGGTATGTACACGGGATAGGTGTAAAAAAAAGTTATAAAAGAGCATTTGAGTACTTTTTAAAAGGATCACTGCTGGGAAATGCTAATGCTCAATACGAAGTTGCAGTCTGTTACGATAAAGGACATGGGGTAAAAAAGAATAGCGTTTTAGCTGCTACTTGGTATTTGAAAGCTGCGCGGCAGGGGATTCTTGATGCGCAGGAAAATACTGCATATTGTTTTTTTTCAGGCGAGGGAGTCCAGAGAAACTACTCGAAAGCTGTTTTCTGGTACCGAAAAGCTGCTGAACAAGGACGAGTTGAATCACAATACTCACTGGCTTATTGCTATGAAAATGGACTTGGTGTTTTAAAAGATAAAGAGCTTGCAAAGCTTTGGTATGAATTGTCTGCCAAACAAGGTCATGAGGATGCTGCCAAAGCTGTCAAAGAATTAACAGAGAAATCGAAGTGACCTGCGACATCCGGCTCGGCACAAATGACGGTGATGAATGGAGCTGGAATCGTGGTGCGTTGCGGTTGTTCTATCACAGCGACGACGGGCTGGGAGCGCAAGCATCCTGCTTGCTGTTTGCCAGCGGAGCGAGGCAAACGACCGTGGCGGAAAGTTATCCTGAAGATCAAGTGATCCGCTCGCCACGCCTGCGCGAGCGGCGTTGCACGCGCTCGCGCAGCAAGCAGGATGCTTGCGCTCCCATTAAAGATTATCGGGATCAAGGCCGAGTTCGCGTAATTTAGCGGCGAGGCGGTCAGCGCGGTTTTCAGCTTTCTGGCGGGCAATAGTTTCTTCTGAAGGAGTGCGCAAAAAATCTCCGGTCTGCGCATTAAAAAGCCGCAGCGTATTTCCATCATTGACCAGTTCCAATCCTAATTCATCACTCACAACGCGGTTATGGCTGACTACTTCTTCAATCAGTTCTTTACCGTGTAAGCGAAAGGCGCGGAGAGGAGGGATCATTTTGTATTCAGGATCAAAGATGAAATATTCGTTGACACCGAGCCAGGCATAAAGTTGTTTCTTCCATTGTAAATCTTCATTTTTGGTTTTTCGTGAGGAGACTTCAATGACGAGGTTTGGAACTTTTTCCTCCCAGAATTTATAGGTACGCCGTGCTTGTTTGACGACTCCGCGCACAAGAAAAACATCCGGCGAAACACTTTTGGTGGGATCGCCTTCCACGTAATAACACATTAAATTACCAGAGACATAAACCTCTGGTTCTTCAATGAAAAATGCCTCCAACGTTTCAATTAAGGCATTCATTAATTTGCGATGCTTATCGGTTTCTGCCATTGGATTCCCATCCGATTCAGGATATTCAATATTTCGCAGGATGTCTTGTTGACGAGCACTCATAACGTACCTCTTAATGAGCTTCAGCTTAACATAAGGGAGAAAAAACCGAAACGCATAGTAGGTAACTGTTATCGCTGTGGACATGCGATGAACGCCTCTATAAAGCTACGCCGAGGTGTAGCACTCCAAACGCTCCGCGCTACAATTAGAATTTTTCCTGGTGTAAATTTAACATCCGGTTTTGCCATTCCTGCTGCATCGTTCATAATTCATCGTTTGACTTATGAATATTCTTTCTCTTGAAGACATCCACAAAACTTTTGGTGTGAAGCCGTTATTGGTCGGCGTAAATTTTGGACTTGATGAGTCCGATAAGATTGGCGTGATTGGGGCGAACGGCTCCGGCAAATCTACGTTACTGAAAATTATCGCGGGCGAAGAAATTGCTGACAGCGGACGTATTGTCACTGCCAATGAAAAAGTCATCACGTATCTTTCGCAAAATCCCAGCTTTAATGATTCGGCAATTGTGCTTGATACCGTCCTCGAAGCGCATCAGGCGACGCTGCAAATCCTGCATGAGTATCAGGAGGCTTGCGAGCAGATGGCTACGAGCCATGACGAGAAATTACTCAAGCGCGTAGACGACCTTTCACATCAATTGGAATTTTCAGGCGGTTGGGATTTGGAATCCGAGGCGAAAAACGTTTTGCAGCAACTTGGAATCGTAGATTTTTCAGCGCAGATTTCTACACTTTCCGGTGGACAGCGCAAGCGAGTCGCGTTAGCTCGCGCATTGGTTACGAAGCCGGATTTATTGATCCTTGATGAACCTACGAATCATCTGGATGCGGAAACAGTGGAATGGCTGGAGGATTATTTAGCTGATTTCAACGGCGCATTATTGCTGGTCACACATGACAGATATTTTCTGGATCGGGTCGCCAATCGCATCATTGAAATTGATCGTGGAGGCGTGACGCGCTACGACGGAAATTACGCATATTTCCTTGTGAAAAAAGAAGAACTCGAAGAGCAGCGCGCCATCGAAGGGCAAAAGCGTGATGCGATGATTCGGCGTGAATTGGTCTGGTTGCGGCGTGGAGCGCAAGCCCGAACGACCAAGCAAAAAGCCCGCATCCAACGTGCTGAAACCCTGATGGAACAGCCGCGAGATCAGGTCAAAGCCGATCTGGATATTTCAGTTCGCAGTACTCGCTTGGGCGGCAAAATTTTAGAGCTGGAAAATATATCTAAATCTTACGATGAAAAATTGCTGGTCAAAAATTTCACTTACACGCTGAAGCGCGGCGAGAAGATGGGAATCATTGGGCCAAATGGAGCAGGGAAGACTACGCTGCTGGAAATCATTGCGAATCGCGTCAAGCCGGATTCGGGCGAGGTAATTATTGGTGAAACGGTTGCGCTTGGGTACTACGATCAGGAAAGCCGGGCGTTGAATGATGAGCAGCGCGTGATTGATTACATCAAAGAAGTGGCGGAATGGGTGACGACTGCAACTGGCGATAACATCACGGCGAGCCAGATGTTGACGAAATTCTTATTTCCGCCGGAAATGCAATACACGCCCATTGCACGGCTTTCAGGCGGCGAAAGACGACGACTCTATTTGTTGCGCGTGCTGATGGGGACTCCAAATGTTTTAATTCTGGATGAAGTCACAAACGATTTGGATATTACGACGCTGATGGTACTGGAAGATTATCTTGAGACGTTTGCCGGATGTTTGATCGTCGTCAGCCATGACCGATATTTTATGGATCGGACCATTGATAAAATTTTTCGTTTTGAAGGCGAAGGAGTGATTCGGGAATATCCGGGGAATTATTCCGCGTACCTGGAAATTCGTGAAAGGGAAGCCGCTGAGGCCGTTGAAATAAAAGTTGCCACGAAAGAAAAGGCCAGCGCTGCACCTGCCGTTTCAGCGGAGCCACAGACACAGAAACGAAAATTATCCTTTAAAGAAAAGCGCGAATTTGAAGAATTGGAAGTTAGCATTCCTGAATCTGAAACCCGTCTCGCTGAAGTCGAAAAACGGATGGCAGATAATCCCAGCGATTATGTTTTGATTCAGCAGTTAGATGAAGAATTGCATGTGCGCAAGGCGGCTCTGGATGAGGATGTTGAGCGTTGGGCAGAATTGGCAGAGTACCTGTAGCCACAAATTTCTTTTCGAGTTGCTTAATCAACTGTAAAATCTACTGGAGCGCTGATAGGGTGCTTAATTTTCACGGTTTCTATTTTGAAATTTCTCACTCGAATGGGATTCGCATAAATCCACGGCCTCCACTCGCCATCTAATTCCAGCCGAACTTCAGCGCGATAAATTCCCGCCTCTTTCACTGCAAATTCTAACTTGTCACTGACAATTTCCTGCACAATTTTTCCATTGCGAAACAGCCTGATTTTCCCACTCGTCGGAGCCACGATTTGGAGGATTAATCCCGCCGTCAATTTCACTTCATCGCCCATCATTCCAACTTGTCGCGCATTGGATTTCGCTCCAAACGCAAATCCGGTCGGATCGCAAAGCCAATCGTGGGCGACGTAGGCGTGGGATTTTTTCAGCGCTTCGCGCACTGCATTTTCTGTTTGTTGTTTGGCGAGAATGTGCGTGGTCACATAGCACAGGCTGTTGTCATACGGGTCAAGATCGAATTGCGCTACGGTGTCGCCGACGGCTTTTCCTTTCGTTAATTCAGGAATTCTCGGTGCGCGTTTAGTATTGATTTTGAAGCTTGGTTCTTTGTCTCCGGTCAGCCAGATTTCCAGTGCGTCGGGTGCGCCGACTTTGACGGTGATGACCTGATTGTGATGGCAATCGTTGGCGGCTACGCCGGTGACGCGGTGGAGCTGGCTGTCGGCGTCCCATTTCGCAATGTAGTTTTGCAAATAATCCTGCTGCGCTCCGAAAACTTCCTGCGGAAAATCCTTCACGATCTGGCGGAATTTTTCGATGCCATCAGGATCAGCCAGCGTCAATTGCAGCCATTTCAGAAATTCGACTTCCGGTTTGAAATCGGCATGATGATTGTAAATTTCCATCCCCGTCAATTTTGCCGTAGACCAATCGGGACGCTCTTCGATGTGCGAAAGAAAAATATCGCCGCCATTGGCTGTGACCAATTTGGTGAATTCTTCCGTGCCTTTGTACGGGCGTTTGATGATGGATTTTTTCGGATACGCGAGAAAGCCTTCGTATTCCGTGCCAGGAATGAACAGGACGCCATCACGCAGTCCGCGCCAGCTATCATTGATAAAATCTACGGGCGGACGCCAATGATTTGTGAGCATCACAATGTCTACGCCCGTGCGTTTGCAAGCGGCGAGGAGTTCAGGGCGTGTGCCCCCAGTGTGCGCGGAGTCTTCGGCGTGGACGTGCATAATCGCGCGAAAATCTTTGTAGCCGTTGATGAGCTTTATTTGATGACGGGATTTTTGCAGACGCAGACGGTCTGCTTGTACGGCGCGGAGGTGTTCCGGTTGCAATCGTTCGACGGTAGAATATTTGCGGTAGGATTCCTGCGCAATTGTTGAAGCAGAAATTACCAGTAGGGCTATGATTAATGAGTGTTTGAGTTGCATAATATCTCAGAAATAATTAGATCGGATTGACAAGATGAACAGGATTTTTATGCCTTCAAAAAATCATCCTGTCAATCTTGTCAATCCGGTCGAAAAATAAAAATGAATTTCCCAACCCGACTATGACTAAAAAAGAAATCACTCGACGCAATTTTCTCAAGACTTCCACGACTGGCGTAGCGGTCTCGACTGCCCTTTCTTACTCCAAAGTCCTCGGCGCGAATGATCGGATTCGCCTGGGTGCAATGGGGACGGGAGGTCGTTGCCGCAAGGCTTTGATGGCGATTGCGAAAACGCAGCCAGACACTGAATTCATTGGTGTGTGCGATGTCTACGAACCAAATTTATTGCAGGCGGTAGAGATGGCTCCTGAAGCAAAAAAATACAACGACTATCGTTTGTTGCTCGAAGACAAAAATGTTGATGCGGTGTTGATTGGCAGCCCCGATCACTGGCACGCGAAGATGACTACGGATGCGGTGAACGCGGGCAAAGATGTGTACTGCGAAAAACCTGTCACGCATTCGCTGGAAGAAGGCGCGGGATTAATCAAAACGATTGAAGCCAGTAATCGTGTCGTGCAGACAGGAACGCAGCAACGCAGTTGGGAGCATTACATCATCGGCAAGCAACTCGTGGATTCGGGCAAGCTCGGCAAAATTACTTTTGTGCGGGCGTGGTGGTTTCAGAATTATGCGGCGCGTCCGGCGCCGACGAAACTGCAATTCGATAAACTGGATCGCAAAGCGTGGTTGGGCAACGCTCCCGATCAGGAAATCACGGCGAAGAAATATCAATGGTGGCGCTGGTACTGGGATTTCGGCGGTGGCGCACTGACTGATTTGATGTCGCATTGGATTGATGTTGTGCATTGGTATACGGGCAGTAACGTTCCCATGAGCGCGATGACAAACGGCAATAAATACGTGCTGGATTGGGATTGTCCTGACACGATTACCTGCGTGTTGGATTATCCAAAAAATTTTAGTGTGACGTATCATGGGATGATGGCGAGCAGTATTGACGATGGCGGGATGGAAATTCGCGGCACGAAAGGTACGATGAAACTGGATCGCTCGCGGCTGGCAATCTATCCCGAAGGTGGGGAACTAATCGGCAAATTAGGCGAAGCGGAGCCTGAGATTTTTATCCGTTCGACGCACGATGGCACGATAGATCACATGCGAAATTTTCTTGATTGCGTGAAAAGTCGGAAGAGTCCAAATGCAAATATTCGTGTTGCGGTGGATTGCGCAAACGCTGCACATATTGGCAATGCTGCACTCAAGCAAAATCGCCAAGTGAAATGGAATGCGCAGGCTGGGAAAATTGAAAATTAAGCGCAGATTTGTTTTGCGTTACATCGTGTAAATTTTTGATTCAATTTGTGCTACCTCAAGTCCGATTTCACCTGTGACATGGGGCGTCCGGTTTTCTAAAATTGCCTCGGTAAAATCCGCGATAGAGGGTAATTGCAGGTTGGTGTGGGGCGGATGCGATTCGAGGCGTTCACCTGCGGAAGTGACAATGCGCAAATCGCCTTGATTCAATTTTGAGATGTGCAATGAACCCTGGCTGCCAAAAATATCAAGTGTATCCTGACCTTCAAACGCGGCGTGTGTCACGGTCAATGTTGCTCTCACGCCATTCTCGAATTTAAAGAATGCGGCGCTCGTGTCTTCGACTTCGCGGTCGAAAACTAAATTGTCGGTAAACGCCTTCACGTCAACGATAGCCGCGAAAATATTGGTTAGAACTTCGATGCGATGACAGCCGAAATCCATCATCGGACCGCCGCCGGATTTTTCTCTGGTAAAAAACCAGTAGCGCGGATCATCGGGTTTCATGTCGTTCCACTCGAACGCATTAATCTGCGCGAGCGTGATTTTCCCGATTTCTCCTGAAGCAATAATTTCTTTGACGCGAGCGATGACCGGATAAAAATGACGATAGTAAGCGATGCTGAGTTTGACGTTGTTCTCCGCACACGCCGCGATCATCCGATCACATTCTTCGACGTTCAAGCCCATCGGTTTTTCGCAGAGAACATGTTTTCCGGCGTTTGCAGCAGCGATGGTTTGCTCGGCGTGCAGATGCACCGGAGTAGCGATATACACCGCATCAATTTCATCATCCGCTAATAATTCTCGCCAATCGGCGTACCATTTTCTTGCGCCGAATTCAGTTGCAAATTCCTGTGCCAGTTCAGCGCGAGCGCGACTGACGGCGACGAAATCTACATTAGGTAAATCCCGCAAAGCTGGAGCGACGCGCTTACGCGAAATGTCTCCACAACCGATTAATCCCCAGCGAATTTTTGACATGGAAAATCTCTTTTAATAAAAGGTCGAGCAGTCAGCCATGGTTACGTTTGAGTGATAGAATAGTCTTTGCTACCGCAAAGCCTGTCGCAACCATGACTGGTTACGCTACATTATAGTTTCACAACCCTCAAATATGGCTTAATTGTATTCCAGCCTTGTGGGAATTTTTCTTTCGCTTGTTCGTCGGAAAGCGCTGGAACGATGATGACATCATCGCCGTGTTTCCAATTCACCGGAGTCGCTACAGAATGCTTCGCGGTCAATTGCAGTGAATCAATCACGCGCAAAATCTCAGCAAAATTTCTGCCCGTACTGGCGGGGTAGGTCAGCGTCAATTTAATTTTTTTATCCGGGCCAATCACGAAAACGGAACGCACGGTGAAGGTGTCGCTGGCGTTCGGATGAATCATTTCGTAGAGGTTTGCGACGACTTTGTTTTCGTCGGCGATCAACGGAAAATTCAACGCGCAGCCTTGTGTTTCTTCGATGTCTTTCGCCCATCCAAAATGGTCGGCGAGCGGGTCTACGCTAAGTCCGATGACTTTGACATTACGTTTATCAAATTCTGGTTTCAGGCGCGCCGCTTCGCCGAGTTCGGTGGTGCAGACAGGTGTATAATCGCGTGGATGCGAGAATAACACAGCCCAGCCATCTCCGATCCATTCGTGAAAGCTGACGGTTCCTGACGTGGTTTCAACTGTAAAATCCGGGGCGACATCGCCAATTCTAATAGACATAAAATCTCCTTGCTTTGATTTGAAGCGCTGTTGTTAATGGGGGAAAGAAGAGAGGAGTGATTAGCAACAACATGTCGTCGTGCAACAACAACATGCTGAAAAATATTCAGGGCTGGAAAAATTTACTTTCATAATCACGACGGGATAGTAACGGCTGAAGATTGAATAGGCAAGGAAAGCAGGAACATTTTTAGCCGCGAATTACGCGAATTTTCACGAATTATTTTTTGACAGGATTGACAGGATTTATAGCGGGATTTTTAAATTAGCCAGTCAGTCAATGCCTGTCAATCCTGAATAAAATCTTATTTATCTTGTCTGGTTTTCTTCGTGAAAATTCGTGTAATTCGCGGCTAATCCCAAAAAAAACCTTCCCTCAAATCCGATTTCATAACTGACGACGTAGGTATTAGTGAGGCAGGGGAATAAACCTGTAGTAAAAAAACATTTAGATAGGGAGAACATTATGAAATCGAAAATCGCATTATTTTTATTGACGCTTGGAATGACTTTCGCATCTGCCGCGTATGCGCAAAAGCCTGTGACAGTCGGAGGCGCTCCGATGTATGCCAACAAAAACATCGTCGAAAACGCTGTCAATTCAGCCGATCACACGACTTTGGTCGCTGCGGTGAAGGCGGCTGGATTAGTTGAAACATTACAAAGCGCAGGCCCGTTCACGGTTTTTGCTCCGGTGAATTCCGCCTTTGAAATGTTACCAAAGGGAACGGTGCAGAGCCTGCTCAAAGAGCAAAATAAAGGTACGCTGACAGCCGTTTTGACCTATCACGTGGTCGCAGGTCGTTATAATGCCAAAGCCTTGGAGCGTATGATTAAGCAGGGCGGCGGCAAGGCGATGTTGAAGACCGTACAGGGCGGAATGTTGACGGCAACGAAGGTTGGTGACAAGATCAAAATTACTGATGCAAAGGGCGGAATGGCGACGATTACCATCACGAATGTGAACCAGTCAAATGGCGTTATCCACGTGATTGACCACGTTTTATTGCCAAGCTAATAGACCACGGATCAAGCGGATAAAACGGGTTCTCGCAGATCAGCGAAAATCCGCTTTATCCGCAAAATCTGTGGTTTATTCCTAAATCTTCAAATATGAAATCCAACGATCAAACTACCGATGAAAAAAGTTTTCGGCGCATCAAGCGTCGAGAGTTGCTGAAGATGCTTCCACTGCTGGCGGCGGGAGCTATCGCCGTTCCGAGCATCAATGAAAAGTTCATCCAAAAAGGTTTGAGCTTCAGTGATCGTCTTTCGGAAAATTTGTTTGGCAGTCATAGTCTTGCCACAAATTATGCGGATCGTTTCCTGACAGATTATGATCGTTTTCCGATTAATAGTTACAACGATTACGATCCGACGAACGATGTTGAGACGTGGAAATTAATTGTCGAGGGAATGGTAGCAAAGCCCGGTGAATACAAGCTGGAACAGATTAAAGCCTTACCGAAGCAAGTACAAAATGTAAAACACATTTGCGTCGAAGGTTGGAACGTCATCGGCAATTTTGGCGGCGCGAAGCTCAGCGATTTTCTAAACCTGGCGGGAGCTGATCCGCAGGCAAAATATATCGAATTCAGTTGTCTGGATGATTATTATTCATCGTTCGATATTGCCAGTTGCCTCCATCCGCAAACACTGCTGTGTTATGAAATGTACGGGCAACCATTAGCGAAGGAACACGGCGCACCACTGCGAATTCATACGCCGATTAAGCTGGGCTACAAATCAGCCAAACACATTTACTCAATGCGCGTGACAAATGTTTTGAAAGCGGAAAAAGGGTTCTGGGAAGACCAGGGTTATTCGTGGTACGGAGGAGTATAAGGTTATGGCGACTACCAAATCAGGCTTGACCATCATTGCCGTCACTACTGAAACTGCGACGCATACACTGGAACATCCATTCGTCGTCCGCTTCACGCATTGGTTGAATGCCCTGTCTTTATTGGTGATGACAGCGAGCGGCTTACAGATTTTTATGGCGTTTCCCAGCTTTGGCGAAAAAGTTCCGCAAGTGGATTTTTTGAATGTCCCGGAAATAGTTCGACTGGGCGGATGGTTGGGTGGAGCCTTGCAATGGCATTTCAGCTTCGCCTGGTTGTTCACGATCACCGGAATAATTTATTCATTATACATAATGATAACAGGGCAATGGCGACAGGTGATTTTGTTTCCGCGTGAGATCAAAGGCATCCTGCCAATGGCGAAACATTACTTTTTATTCAAAGCCAAACCTGAGCAATTGGAGCCGTACAATCCACTGCAAAAGCTGGCGTATACGACGACAATTATTTTCGGTGTCGCGGTTGTGGTGACGGGATACACGCTTTATAAACCAGTACAATTAGGATTCATCGCACAATTAATGGGAGGATTTGGAATCGTGCGGATTCTTCATTTTGCCTCAATGTGCGGGTTTCTGGCTTTTATTCCAGGGCATTTGATTATGGTCGCGCTGCACGGATGGAATAATTTTTATTCGATGATTGTTGGCTGGAAAAAGAATCCTGAATATTTGTGATTGCAGAAGCCCGCACGCAGTAAGGGCA
>JAYVRW010000252.1:0-16568 GCA_043775925.1 Blastocatellia bacterium | reverse complement strand
GACGCATCAATCGGCGTGAGTACTTCATTTCCTGCGTCATTAAACTCACCTTCCCATCGTGCGACCACTGCGGTAGCCAGACAGTTTCCAATCACATTCGTAGCTGTGCGCGCCATGTCCATCAATTCGTCTACGCCTAAAATCAGGGCAATGCCTTCAAGTGGCAACCCGAATTGTGCGAGCGTTCCGGCTAACACAACCAACGAAGCGCGTGGGACTGCGGCGATGCCTTTGGTCGAAAGCATCAGCGTCAAGAGCATGATGATTTGCTCTTTCCAACTGAGCGGATGATTGGCAGCCTGGGCGACGAAAATTGCAGCGAGGGAAAGATACAGGGTTGAGCCATCTAAATTGAAACTGTAACCAAGCGGCAAAATAAAGCTGACGATGCGGCGCGGGACTCCGAGGCGTTCCATATTTTCGAGCGCTTTCGGAAACGCTGATTCACTGGAAGTGGTCGTGAATGCCAGCATCGCAGGTTCCTTGACCAATTGCAGAAATCGCTTGAAGGGCAGACGAATCATGAACGCGACAGGAACCAATACGATTAGAATGAAGACGCCGAGTGCGCCGTATAAAGTCAGAATCAGCAACCCTAAATTTTTGAGGACACCGATCCCTTTATTGCCGACAGTGACCGCCATCGCTGCGCCAACTCCCCACGGAGCAAAGTTCATGACGAACGCAGTGAACTTGAACATTGACTCTGAAAGCGCTTCGCAAAACGCAATCATCGGCTTGCCTTTTTCGCCAACGGAAGCGACTGCGATAGCAAACATCAAACTGAACACAACAATTTGCAGCACATCATTTTCCGCCATAGATTTAATCAAACTGGTCGGAACAATATTGACGATGTGATCCTGCGGAGACATCTTTGCGGCGCGCCCGGCAATCTCTTTGGCTTCGGCGCTTTGTTCGCTGGGTAGGTTCACGCCAACGCCAGGTTTGGTGATATTGACGGCGGCCAGCCCAATCACCAAAGCCAGCAAAGTCGCGCAGGTAAAGTACGCCATCGCCTTCAATCCGATGCGTCCGACAGTTTTGATATTGCCAGCTCCGGCGATGCCGACTACCAGTGTCGAGAAAATCAGTGGCGCAATGATGACTTTGATAAGGCTCAGAAAAATACGGCTAGGGACGCGCACCCACTGAATGGTTTGTTCTTTGGTCGCAGGATTGTCATCAAGAAAAGTGTGAATCAGGAAACCGACTACGACACCCACAGCGAGACCGATAAAAATTTGTTGCGTCTGAGAAAGTTTGAATTTATTGGGCATAAGAATAGGGAGTAGAGGTTAGGGGGGCAGGGAGTAGAGATTGAAAGTCAGGAATTAGTTGTAATAGAAATCGTGGTAACGAATTTCTGTACACTATCCCCTGCTCCCTAACCTCTATCTCCGTCCTTCACCATCTGTCTTTCAAATACTTCACCAAAATGCCTGACGGCAGCTTCGGCTACGGTTTCGATTTCGATTTTAGTTCCGAGAATTTTCTCAAGTGAAGTTACGCCGTGATCCTGAATCCCGCACGGGACAATCAGCTTAAAATATTCAAGATCGGTCGTGACGTTGAGGGCAAATCCATGCATTGTGACCCAGCGCGAAAGGCGAATTCCAATCGCAGCTAACTTGTCATCGCCAACCCAAACACCGACATGTTCGCCTCCGCGTGGTTCGGCTTCGACTCCGAAATCACGGGCGGTTCGGATCATGACTTCCTGAATATTTCGGACGTAACGACGCACATCTTGTGCGTCAGGAGCTAAGCTGATGATGGGATAGCCGACGAGCTGCCCTGGCCCGTGATAAGTGACATCGCCGCCGCGTCCGGTCTCAAACAATTCGATCTGTTTTTCAGTTCGTGTTTGTTCGTCTACCAGAATATTTGCCAGCTTGGCGGCTCGACCTAGTGTAATTACGTGAGGGTGTTCAAGCAAGAGCAGCGTATCAGAAATTTCATTTCGCTTGCGGGCATCGTGCAGCGATTGCTGCAACGCTAAGGCTTCAGCGTAAGGTGTGCGGCCAAGATAACGATATTCGCAAACTCGCATTTCACAATCTTATCGGAGTGCAGGGACATTAAAAATTTTCGCCGAGCGGCTCCATGAAAAATGGAACGCTCGGCGAAATAAAAACTTATTATTTTCTTACACCAAAGACGAAAAATCCGTCGTCTCCAAAGTCGTTCTCATCAGCGCCAGGAATTGATCACCGATGGCTCCATCAATGATGCGATGATCAAAGGACAGGCTCAGCACACCGATGTGACGAATCGCAATGACTTCACCTTCAGGCGTATCCATCACCCAGGCACGTTTGTGAATGCCGCCCACGCCGAGGATGGCTACCTGTGGTTGATTGATCACGGGAGTCGCTGTCAATCCACCGTACAAACCAAAATTAGTGATGGAGAAAGTTCCGCCGGAGACTTCATCGGGTTTGAGTTGTTTGCCGCGAGCACGACCAGCCAAATCATTCGTGGCACGCGCCAGACCCAGCAGATTCATTGAATCCGCCTGTTTGATAACAGGGACGATCAAGCCCCAATCCAACGCGACGGCAATGCCAATATTGATGTCTTGTTTGTACACAATATTGTCGCCATCAACTGAAGAATTAATGACAGGCAAAGCTTTAATTGCATCAACTGCGGCTTTGATAATAAACGGCATGAACGTGAGCTTCGTGCCATTTTGCGCCTCAAAATTTTTCTTCACGCGATCCCGCAAACGCGCAATGTTTGTGAAGTCAACTTCAAAGAACGTTGTGACGTGCGCCGAAGTCCGCCTGCTCAAAATCATGTGATCGGCGATGGATTTGCGCATCTTCGTCATCGGCTCAACCTTCACACGTTCACCCGCAGCAAAGACTGGGGCGGATGGTTGCGCTAAAGCTGTCGGAGCTGCTACCGCCGCAGCTACAGGCGCGACGGTGGGGGCTACAGTTGGGTTCTGCACAAAATTCAGAATATCTTTTTTCGTGACGCGACCTGAAATCCCTGTGCCGGCAACTAAAGCAATATTCACGCCTTTGTCAGCCGCGATGTTGCGAACAACAGGTGAAGATTTCACACGGCGCAATTCTTCGACTGAGCCAGCTTTAACCGGAGTTGGCGCGGCAACTGGAACCGGAGCTGCTACGGGAGCGGGTGCTGCGACTGGTGCAGGCGCAGAAGGCGGAGCGGCGACAGGCGCGGGAACACTCGCTCCGGCTTCGCCGATGGTCGCAACCACTGAACTAACGGCAACGGTTTCGCCTTCCTGCGCGGCGATAGCGAGCAAAACTCCTGCCGCCGTCGAAGGAATTTCCGCGTCTACTTTATCAGTCGAAATTTCAAATAATGGTTCGTCTTTCTGGACGGTTTCGCCAACCTTTTTCAACCAGCGAACAATGGTTCCTTCGGCAATTGATTCGCCAAGTTGCGGCATCACAATGCTCATCACATTTCCACTTGCTACCGGAGCTGCCGTAGGAGCTTCAACTGGCGCGGCGGGAACGGGAGGCGCGACCGGAGCCGGAGCTACCACAGGTGCTGGCGCAGCCGCTGCTTGAGCGGGGGCCTCGCCGGATTCTCCTAATTGTGCAATGACGGCATTCACATTTACAGTGTCGCCCTCATTCGCCAAAATCGCAATTAAAGTTCCGGCGGCAGTCGAAGGAATTTCCGCATCTACTTTATCAGTCGAAATTTCCAGCAACGGTTCATCACGTTGCACGGTATCTCCAACTTTTTTCAACCATCGCACGATGGTTCCTTCGGCAATGGATTCGCCAAGCTGTGGCATTACAATATCTGTAGGCATTGATCTCTCCTGAGTTAATCGGGTGGTCAGTGGTCGGTGAGCGGTGGTCGGTAGATTCTTGCAACCAACCACCAGCCACGAACAACTGACGGTTCAGAACTTTAATTTCTTTCGTTACATGTTGAGCGCCATTCCGTGAACGGCTTCGGCGGCTTCCATCATCGCTTCAGACAGCGTTGGATGCGCGTGCATAATGTGTCCAAGTTCTTCGGCTGTGGCTTCTAATCCCAACGCTACGGAAGCTTCGGCTAACAAATCGGTCGCGTGTGGGCCGATGATGTGAACGCCGAGCACTTCATCGTATTTCGCATCCGTCACGACTTTAATAAAGCCATCGGTTTCGCCAATAATTTTGGCTTTACCGAGCGCTGAGAATGGGAATTTTCCAACTTTGACTTCGTAGCCTTTTTCTTTCGCTTTGGCTTCGGTCAATCCGATGCTGCCGATTTCGGGATGGCAATACGTGCAGTTTGGAACCAGTCCGTAATTAATCGGATGTGGATTTTTTCCGGCAATATGTTCCGCCGCGACACAGCCTTCTTTGGCAGCAACGTGCGCTAACCACGGAGTCGGAATGACATCGCCAATCGCGTACACATTTGGTTCCGCCGTGCGCATGAATTCATCCACTTTGATGTAGCCGCGCTCAATTTCCAGCTTCGTGCCTTCGACTCCTAAACCGTCGGTCACGGCGCGTCGTCCGGTGGCAACTAACAAAGTCTCGCAGGTAATTTTTCCTTCCTTGCCCTTGCCGTCAATGTAGGAAACTTCAACGCTGTCTCCGTTGACAACTGCGCCTTGAAAGCGCGTATCAGTCAGGACATTAATTTTGCGTTTCTTGTAAACGCGATTCAGTTCTTTGGAAACTTCTTCGTCTTCGATGGGAACGAGGCGAGGGAGCAATTCAATAATGGTGACTTCGCTGCCGAAATGATTAAAGACCGAAGCGAATTCCACGCCGACTGCGCCTGCGCCCAGAACTACTAATGATTTCGGGATTTGACGAATCTCCAGCAATTCATCGCTGGTCACAATGCGCGGCGAATTCACTTCCAAACCCGGCAACAAACGCGGAGCCGAGCCTGTCGCAATAATCACATTTTTTGTATCAATCGTTTCAACTTTGCCTTCAGCATTGGTAACGTTCACTTTGCCTTTGCCCGCCAGCGATCCGGTTCCTTTAAAAACCGTAATCTTATTTTTCTTCATCAGAAAAGCGACGCCTTTGGAAAGCTGATCTACGATTTTATTTTTGCGCTGATAGACGTTCTCAAAATTGATTTTGAAGTCGCTGACTTCAACTCCAAATTCCGCCGCGTGCGTCATCGTGTCCGCGACCTGCGCAGATTGCAAATATTGCTTCGTAGGAATACAGCCGCGCAACAAACACGTTCCACCCAAATTCGGATCGCGCTCAACAATCGCGGTTTTCAATCCAACTTGCGCAGCGCGGATCGCAGCGGAATATCCGCCCGGTCCCGCGCCAATAATTGTGACATCAAAAGTTTCTGCCATGTGATCCTCAAATTTTGAAACTAACAGCTTCGGCTGAACAACTCAAAAAAATAGCCACGTCCTGATTGACGGGCTACGGTGTAATAAGATTTTGTAACGAAGAGTTCCATTCGCAAAATAGCGTAAACATTGGTATCGAACGAAACAGCGATGATAATCGGCGAGGTGTTAGTTTGCAAATGAACTGAAAGAAATGAGCGCATTCCCCGACCAAACTTAAATCATTACTTCCCGCAACTACAAAACACATTGTTGACCTTCATTCTACGCAACGTATAATGAGAAATGTCAGCAGTAATGCTGAGTTCATTGAAAGGAGGTGATTATATGCAGATGCTCATCTTCTGGCTGATGCAGTTGACTGATAATTTCTTCTTGTTGAAGATTCGACATGGACAAATTGAGGAAAGGCTGAACAGGCTAGAAGAGGAAGTAAAGGCGTTGCGGAAACAACGCCCTGTTGAGTAATCACAAAGGGGAAGTGGGAAACCACTTCCCCTGCTTTCGATGAAAATATACCTCAAACAAGAGGGAGAATTCAACTATGATTAATGATGAAATTAGAGCTACGCGGCAGCGGTTAGGTTTGACGCAGGGACAATTAGCCGAACGCTTTGGCGTCGCCTTAAATACTGTGTCACGCTGGGAAAATGGAACGAGTACACCAGAAGGCGCTGGGACAATTAGGCTGGCGCTCCGGCAACTTGAGCAAGAATACTTACTTGATACTTCTGGCTTGGAACAGGAGATGCAGAACCGAATTGAGCTACTGCAAAAAAGCAAACGCGAATTGGAAGATATGGTCAAGCAGCAACTCGCGGCTTAGTAAATGGTGGCTCCTGTAGGATTCGAACCTACAACCAAAGGATTATGAGTCCTCTGCTCTAACCGTTGAGCTAAGGAGCCGACATGTAATTGTCAAAGCTGGTAATACTAAGTGACGCCTTCATCAGCGTCAAGCATGGCGATTTTACTTCGCTTTCAACTTGCGGCGCAGTTTCACTTTTGGCATCGCGCTCAAGCGCAACGAAGCCGCTGCTGCCCGCCATCTGACGGCATCTTGTTTATCGTCCATCATTGGAATAATTTCGTTGAGAACTTCGGGGCGATTTCTGACGGCTAAGGCATGAACGGCGGCGGCGCGAACTGACCAGCTTTTATCATCCAGCGCATCACGCAACGCCTGTAACGAAGCCGCATCTTTTTCATTTGCCAACATCGTAGCCACTAACGCCCGCCCTGACATTCCAGCATCTTTCAAAATCGCTTCCAGCGAAGCCGCGCCAAATCCTGCGCCTGGAATCGGGATCATTCCGATCCCTTCTTTGATTGCCATCCGCATCATCGCTGGACGATTTTGCAGGAGTTGAACCACGCTACGCTTTTGTGTAGTGATGTAATTTGAACTTGTCTTCTTTTCACCTTGCAGCACATCAATCAGGACTTCTCGACCGAGTGGTTGACCTAATTGAAACAGCCCCGTCGCAGCGGCATACACGACTTCAGGAATTTCGCTGTTCACCGTTGTCTTCAATAATTCAATGGAGCGTTTATCTTTCAATGAGCCTAACGTTGCACAGGTAGCGACCTGTACGTCTACGTCTTTGTCGCTCAAAGCATTTGTCAGGCGCGTGAAGACTTCACTTGATGCGCCTGCCAAACCAAGTGCTATCACGGCATCTTTGCGCTTCACCGGATTTTTGTCGGTTAAGCCCTGATCCAGAATTTGCCACGCTTTGGTGGACGATTCCTGCGCGAAAGCCGGCAGTAAGAAGCACAGAAATGCTGTGAAAAATACGAGGGGGAGTTTCATAAATTTATTTTCCTTTGGAGTTTTTTATAACTTAAACAACGCAAGATGGATGTCAACTTCTTCACGTTTTTGAACTGTTCTGAAATCAATCAGGAATTTATCATTTTCAATTCGTCCAATAATTGGCGGCGTGTGATTTCGTAATCTCACTTCAATCTGTGTTGCGCTCACCCCTTCGCAGGCGACACTAATCAGCATTGTAGGCAACTCCGCATCTGGTGCTGAGCCTCCGCCAACCACGGAATTTCCACTAATCAATTGCAAGTTCAATCGGTTCGATTTACGAAAGTCTCGAATAAATGCTTTGGCTCTTTTTTCAATCTCTGATTTCGTCGCAGACAGAGCTGCGATGACGGGTATTTCTAACTGTGCTTCGCCTTTGATGTACTCAGCAATTGTTGCTTCCAATGCAGCAAAAATTAATTTATCGACACGAAAAGCGCGCATCAACGGATTGCGTTTGATGCGTTCGATATATTCGCGCTTGCCCAGAATTATTCCAGCCTGCGGGCCGCCTAATAATTTGTCTCCACTGATGGCGAGCAGTGGAACTCCGGCTTGTAGTGAATGCTGCACCGAAGGTTCTCCGTGAATGCCAAATGGACGTAAATCAAGTAAAGCCCCGCTGCCTAAATCTTCAAAAAATGGAATATCATATTTCTTTGAAAGCTCCGTTAGCTCCTGTAATGACGGGCTTTCGGTGAAGCCGACGATGCGATAATTCGAAGTGTGAGAGCGCAATAAAATCTTTGTTTTTTCATTGATGGCTTTTTCGTAATCGCTGATTCGCGTGCGATTCGTCGTGCCAACTTCGCGGAGTTTCGCGCCGGATTTTTCAATGACATCGGGCAAGCGATAGGCTCCACCAATCTCAACTAATTCTCCGCGTGAGACAATAATTTCGCCGCCTTCCGCCAAAGTATTCAGCGTCAAATAAACCGCCGCTGCACAATTGTTGACGACCGCTACCGCTTCGCAACCCAACCAGTCGCGGAGCATTTCTTCCAACCCGGTTCCACGCTTGCCACGCGCTCCCGTTGCCAGATCAAATTCGAGATTGCAATACCCGCTGGCAGCTTTCTGAATCGCGTCCAGCGCAACCTGGCTTAACGGCGCACGACCCAAATTCGTATGCAGCACCACTCCCGTCGCGTTGATGACGCACTGCGTCAATGCCTGCTGTTTTTGAGCGAAACGTTCATTTAATTTTTGCACGACAAGTTCGTCGTTATAATCTGCTAAACCGCTGAGGATGACGGCGCGGACTTCATCCAGAACTTCACGCAACTGATCGCGGACGGCATTGCGTCCGTGCTGATTAATCAATGTTTGCAGGCTTGTCCACTGCAAAAGAGCATCTACGGCGGGCAGGTTTCTGAGTTTTTGTTCAGTCATGACTTCGTTGTTTTAGTTTGATACCGCATCATTAGCACAATAAAAATTGAGCAATCAATGATGAGCGCTGAAAACACCACGTAATATAAAACATGCGGCCCGATGGTCGTGAAAAATTGTCCCACTAAAAACGGTAAGATCATAGAGCCGCCGCTCGCAGCCGAAAATAAATATCCGGTCAACTTCCCACTCAGCTTCATTCTTCTTTCGGCAAAGGCAAGCATCGTTGGAAATATCGAAGCCATTGAAAGCCCCAGGACACAGCTTGCCACCCACAAGACGGAAACCGAAGATGTCCATAGCAGGATCGCGCCAACGCTGACAAAACATCCAATAAAATCAGTAATCAGGATCGTGCGCGGTCTGAATTTACTCGCAAAAAATATCGCCAGCAACCTGCCAAAAGTGAAGACAAATAAAAATGTCGCGCTTAATTTATAGGCGGCGCTTTTATCTCCAAGTCTGGTTTCAGTGGTGTACGTATTAATCCAACTGATAACGGAAGCCTCAAAACCCGTGTAGAGAAAAAAGAAACATCCCACCAGAATCGCCAGTGGCAAAATGAGCGGCGGAGCTTTTTCATCGGCTGAAACCTGCGGATGCGAAGGGCTGGGCAAACGTAACAACATCACAAGCACGGGAATCGCCATCAACGAAAGCGTCCAATATGGCCATCGAATACCACCGCTCCAGCGTTCGACCTGCTCAATAATCAAAGGCGAAATCGCTGATCCCAAGCCCCACGAAAAATGCAATCCGGTCAACAATGGCGTGACATTTCTGCCGCGATTTGCCCACAAGACCATCGTATTTCCGCCCACATTTAAAAGGCTCGCGGATAACCCCTGTAATAAAAATAAGAGCAATACCAGATAAAGATTTGGCGCCAGTGGAACCAGCGCAGAAAACAGCGCCAGCCCGGATAATCCGCAAAAAAGCACCCGATGACCGGGGAGTTTATCAAAAATTCTACCGCCTAAAATTGAGCCGGAAAACATTCCCAGCGAACGAAACAGGAAACCATAACTAAGCTGGTCAAGCGTCGAATTCAGATTCTTTGACAACGCTGTCAACGTTGAGCCAAGCGTCATCATAATCAATCCCATCACTAAAAACGCGACATAATAAGTTCCTAATAATTGCTTGCGATAGTCGCGGGTTTCGACCGTTTCAGAAATAATGGTAGCTATAGGGTTCATCTATTTGTAAAAATTCCTGCCGTTAATAAAGCAGTCATCATCCCAGCATTATCTTGTATCTGCAACCACGTTACGGACAATTCAAAGAATCGGAAAATCGTGGTATCTTCGCTGCTTAATAGCGGTGACAAAAATTATTAACTATGTGAAGTTGAGTTTATATTTGTAATGACTCAATGATTGAACTGACCCCGAACGAAAAGTTCGGGCTACTTTTTGAGGAGATTTTCAATGCTACTGGAAGGCAAAAACGGCCTGATTTTAGGCGTCGCAAACAAAGCCAGCATCGCGTGGGCGATTGCACAATCGTGCGCGAACGCAGGCGCAAAACTTGGATTCAATTATCAAACCGAACGGCTCCGCGAAAACGTCGAAGAATTAGCAGCAACCATTCCCGGCTCAAAAACTTACGTCTGTGATGCTGGGAACGATGAAGAAATCGCGGCGATGATTAAGGCTTACGAAGCCGATTTTGGTAAACTGGATTTCCTCGTGCATTCCATCGCTTACGCGCCCCGCGAAGCTCTGACAGGACAATTCATCAACACGACCCGCGATGATTTTAAAATCGCCCTCGAAGTCAGCGCCTATTCTCTAGTCGCCGTGACCCGCGCCGCCTTGCCAATCATGAACGAACACGCTTCGATTATGACGATGACGTATCTCGGCGCAGAACGCGTCGTCCCTAATTACAACGTGATGGGTGTCGCCAAAGCCGCGCTTGAATGTACCGTCCGTTATCTCGCCGCCGATCTCGGTCCAAAAACGATTCGCGTCAACGCGATTTCGGCTGGCCCGATTCGCACTCTCGCCGCACGCGGAGTTTCCGGTATCACAAACATGGTCGCGCATCACCGCGAAGTCGCGCCGCTCAGAAAAGCTACGGAACAATCCGAAGTCGGCGATACCGGATTATTCTTAGCCAGCAGCCTGTCACGTGGCATTACAGGCGAAATTATTTACGTGGATGGCGGCTACCATATTTTAGGCACGCTCGCGCCGATGGGATGAAGGTCAGCTATTTGTTGCACTCGCAAATGTGCGCTAATCAATCCGAAGGTCATTCATTACCAGGCTCTGCTTTAGCAACCGGTAAAATGAATGACCTTTTTTGTATCGAAAACTGAGACTCTCACGATTTTATTTAAAAAATAATTTTCCGATCCCGAACCCCACTGCCAACCAGACCAGTCCTTTGAGCAGAAAAAAGAAAAAGGCGACCCAGCCAATGCGTTTTATAAAAGCGGGTATTCTTTCCATCACTTCCGTTCATGGGCGGATAACGCCAGTTCGCGTAACTGCTCTTCTTCTAAACTCTGAAACAGAATAGCCGTTTTCAAAGCGCTGACTTTATCCATTATCATCTCACTTAGTGTAAAATCATGGTGTATGACTTTTAGCATAGCGGCGTCCGCGCATTTAGGCGAGACTGCAAGCTGATTAGAATTGAATTCAATGATGGCTTTTGAAAGCTATCCGAAAAAGGAATGAATCGTATGTCAAATGGTTGTCCGATGAAATATTTCCCCAAATTATCCATTGGGATTGTCATTTTTATCGCAGCATTTTTTGCGGCGCATAAATTGGGATTATTCTGAAATAATGGAGTACAAAAGTGCAAATCATCAACTTGAACCAAGAGATAGAATTTAATGAAGGCAGATTCAACAAAAAACTTTTGTGCAACGATGCGGCGGGAAAACTGGTTTTGCTGTGCTTGAAAACAGGGCAAAGCGTGCCGGAGCATTCCGCTCCCGGAGTCGTGACGGTGACGGTCATCAGTGGGCGTATTACATTTTCCGAAGGCGCTGAGCAGGCGGAAATGTCGGAGGGGATGGTGATTCGATTAGCTCCGCGCAGTTTACATGGGCTGACGGCATTAGAGGATTCTGCCGTGTTCGTCTCCATTTCATCCGAAGCTGAAAAGCAGCCGCTTGCCACCGTGTTGACTACGATACCTGTCGTAAAAACTTTACCGTTGGCAACAACCTAAGCGGCGACAAAAAATGTGAACATGGTCAGAAGCAGAAAATTTGCCAAAAAAATCATCGTTCTCATAGCTTTTTTCGGAGCTTTTGCAGGTGCGATTGACTGTACAAAATTCTTACATTCATCGGCTTTTTCACAACAACAATTATTCGAGCACGACGCCATTAATTATCAACAGGCTGACCCGACAGACGCGATTGCTTCGTTGCAACAACGTCTGGACAAGGGCGAAGTCAAACTGGAGTATTCCGAAGATGGCGGCGGTTATTTACAATCCGTCCTGAAATTATTGCATGTTCCCGTCTCATCGCAAGGCTTAGTTTTTTCTAAAACCAGCCTTCAACTTTTTCGGATTTCTCCCTCTAATCCACGTGCGATTTATTTCAATGATAATGTTTATGTCGGCTGGGTACGCAGCGGCGAAGTCATTGAAGTTTCGACAGCCGATCCCAATTTAGGCGCAGTTTTTTATACGTTAGAGCAAACAGCAACTCCCAATCCAAAATTCGTGCGCCGTTCTGAATGCCTGCAATGCCACTCTTCGCGCAGTACCAAAGATGTCCCCGGTCACATTGTTCGTTCGATCTTCCCTGACGCCAGCGGCTATGGCATCGCCCCGATGGGATCACACGTCACCGATCATTCCAGTCCGTTGAAAGAACGCTGGGGCGGATGGTATGTCACCGGTTCACACGGCAACCTCAGACATTTAGGGAACCTGATTTTCAACGTCAGAGATAAGCCAGATCAGGTTGAGCGCACGGACGGATTGAATTTATTAAGCCTCGCCAAAAAGGTGAATTTAACGGGCTATGCCTCCACGAACAGCGACATCGTAGCCTTGATGACGCTCGAACATCAGACGCAAATGCACAATCTGATTGCTCGATTAAATTACGAAACGCGCATCGCTTTACAACAGCAAGCCGCGATCAATGAAGCGTTGAAAACTCCCAACGATGAATTGCGCGACAGTACGCGGCGGCGCATAGAAAATGCGGGTAACGAACTTTTGAAATATCTGTTGTTTGTAGACGAAGCGAGATTGAATGCACAAATTAAAGGCACTTCAAATTTCGCGCAGGAATTTTCTGCGGCGGGAATCAAAGACAAAAAAGGTCGCTCGTTGCGTGACTTCGATTTGCAGCAACGGCTCTTCAAATATCCCTGTAGCTTTTTAATTTACTCTGAAGCCTTTGATTCCTTGCCGCCTGTCGCGCTGGAATATGTGTACCGGAAGCTGTGGTTAATTCTCAGCGGACAAGACGCAGACAAAACATTTGCGGCATTGTCTGCGGCTGATCGTCAAGCAATTTTAGCAATCCTGCGCGAGACAAAACAAAATCTGCCGAGCTATTTTCAATTAAAAAATTTGCCATCTGGTAAGATTAAAGAAACCGGGAAAACAGAGTGAAGACTTTGAGTACCAGCATTTCTGGCGACCATATCCGAGTTCTCTGATGTACATGCTATGATTAGGAATCTTGACGATAGAAAGTTTTCTCCTACTTTTCATTAGCATGCCTGAATTAAATAACTCTCCTGTTTTTCACGATCCCGAACAACGGCGCTGGCGACGATTCAAGCGCACTGCCCAAATCGTTGGCGGAATTCTTTCCATTATTTTCGGCGTGTTATTTGTGAGTGTACTGGTCAATCCGGTATTGCCAGCACTGGGGTTGAGCGCCTCAAAAATTCTTCCGCAAGCACATCACATTGCGCCACCTCCACCATCCAAAGCAACCACGCATCGTGGACGAAAATTTCAGACTGCCAAAACGACTCTCGACGAATACCTCAATAAAAACAAGCCTGTCGCGCTACCTCCTGCTTCTCCGTTGGCGAGTAGTAAAACCGAACTCATTGGGTTTTACGTCAATTGGGATGACACGAGTTTTACGTCACTCAAGAAAAACCTGACGCAACTGGATAAGTTGATTCCTGAATGGCTGCACCTAACCGACGCCGATGGAACGATCAGCGTTGATGATCCGCCGAAGCTCAAACAAACGCTTGATTACATTCGTCAGCAGCGACCTGATTTAGCGATTGCGCCGCTCGTGAATAATTTTCGTTCGGATGGTCTGGAATGGGAGCGTGAGAAATTAGCAACGATGCTGGCGAATCCAATCGCCCGCACAAAGGCGATCAAAAATTTATTAGATTTTGTGCAGCAAAATAAATTCGCTGGCATCAGCATTGACTTTGAAAATGTGCCGCCCACCAGCCAGAAAGATTTGCGACAATTTATGATTGAGTTGTACGCGACATTTCATCCGCTCAGTTTAGAAATTTCGCAATCGGTTCCACTAGATGATGCTTCGTTCGATTACAAAGGCTTGAGCGAAGTTGCGGATTATCTGATTTTAATGGCGTATGACGAACATGAAAACGAGACCGATCCCGGCGCAGTCGCTTCGCAAAATTGGTACACAAACGCGCTGCAAAAACGCTTTGCTGAATTGCCGTCAAATAAATATGTGATTGCGATTGGCAGCTACGGCTACGATTGGCAGCAAGGCAAAAAGCCCGCCGAAGAAATTACCTTTCAAGATGCTGCGCGTTTGGCACAGGAGGCTGAAGAAAAAATCACACTTGATCCGGCCTCGTTGAATCCGACATTTAATTACGAAGATGATGACGGTCATCAACATTCGGTTTGGTTCCTGAATGCGATCACGACCTTTAATGAAATGGTCGCGGGCAATCGTTTCAATCCGCGTGGATACGCGCTGTGGCGGCTTGGCTCCGAAGACCCTTCGATTTGGGAAGCCTTTGCCGCCCGCACCAAGCTTGATCGCAACGCGGCGGATGAACTCAAAACTTTGCAGTATGGTTACGATTTGGATTACGAGGGCAAAGGCGAAATTTTGAAGGTCACGGCGGAGCCAGGCAATGGGTTGCGCGAACTCAGCTACGATCAATCATCCGGTTTGATTACTTCAGAAAAAATGGTGAAGCAGCCTTCGCCTTACGTCATTACGCGCTATGGTGGCGAAGAGAAAAATAAACAAAAAATCGCGCTGACATTTGATGATGGACCGGATGCAAAATTCACCCCGCAAATTCTTGATGTCCTTAAAACTAACAACATCAAAGCTACATTTTTTATCGTGGGCATCAACGGTGATCTGAACCCCGATTTAATCAGGCGCATTGCCAATGAAGGTCACGAAATCGGGAATCATACCTTCACCCATCCCAATGTCGCCGCGATTTCTGAACAACAATTTCGCCTTGAACTCAACGCGACGGAACGCCTGCTCGAAAGCGTCATCGGACATCGCACGTTACTTTTTCGTCCACCTTACGCCGAAGACATTGAGCCGGAAACGCCCGATCAGGTGGAGTCGTTGCGCTTCACGGGCAGCCTGAATTATTACAACATCGGGATGCAAATTGATCCGAATGACTGGCGCAGTCCCGGCGTAGATAAAATTGTCAAAGACACGATTGATGCGGCGAAAAACAACGAAGGCAATATCGTTTTATTACACGATGCAGGCGGAGATCGTGCTGAAACCGTCACTGCGTTGCCGCTCATCATCAAAGGTTTACGCGACGCTGGATTTGAATTTGTGCCTGTGTCTACGCTGATTGGCAAAAGCCGCGATGAAGTCATGCCGCCGATTCCGCCGAATGAAGCGTTGCAAGCCAAGGTTCTCGACGCGGGATTTTTACTCATCAATTGGCTGAATTCTGTACTGCGCTGGTTGTTTATCACAGGCATTGCGCTTGGATTAATGCGGCTGTTGTTCATCGGTACAATGGCGATTAGTGAATGGTGGCGCAGGCGTCATCAAACTTTTCCAGCGAATTTCCAGCCTAAAGTCAGCGTGATTGTCCCGGCTTACAACGAAGAAAAAGTTGTTAACAAAACGATTCATTCCTTGCTTGCTTCGGATTACGAAAATTTTGACATCATTGTCGTTGACGACGGTTCCAGCGATTTGACGTACCAAAAAGTTTTAGCTGAATTTAGCTCGCATGCACGTGTCCGCACTTTCACAAAATCAAACGGCGGCAAATCAAGAGCATTGAATTTTGGGATTGCTCAAACCGATGCAGAAATTATTTTCGGGCTTGATGCTGATACCGTTTTCAGCGCTGATGCAATTAGTAAAATGGTGCGGCATTTTCACGATCCGCGCATTGGCGCAGTCGCAGGCAACGCGAAAGTTGGCAACCGCTTAAACCTCCTCACCAATTGGCAGGCGTTGGAATACATCACGTCGCAAAACCTTGATCGGCGTGCGTTCGATGCGCTCAATTGCATTACCGTAGTCCCTGGCGCTATCGGTGCGTGGCGGCGTGATTTGGTTTTGCAGGCGGGAGGCTTTGCGCACGAAACATTAGCCGAAGATGCAGATTTGACGCTGGCGATTTTGCGGCTGGGTTATGAAATTAGTTATGAGCCGGAAGCGATTGCGCTGACCGAAGCGCCCGACACTGTCAGCGGATTTTTGAAGCAAAGATTTCGCTGGATGTACGGCACATTGCAAGCTTCGTGGAAGCACATTGATACGCTGTTTCGCCCGAAATATGGCGCGCTCGGCTGGTTCGCCATTCCCAACGTTTTGATCTTTCAGATTTTGTTTCCGCTGGTTTCGCCGATCATGGATTTGATGATGATCGTGTCATTCATCACGACGGCAATGCAGAAATATCAGCATCCACAGGATTATTCGACGGATGGGTTGAAGCGCATTCTATTTTTTTACGCGCTCTTTTTATTTGTAGATTTTCTCGCCGCCTTCATCGCCTTTTTGCTGGAAAAAAACGAAGACTGGAGCTTACTTGCCTGGCTCTTATTGCAACGATTTTTTTATCGGCAACTGATGTATTACGTGGC
>JAYVRW010000251.1:0-16614 GCA_043775925.1 Blastocatellia bacterium | reverse complement strand
GATCGCCAAAGTTGCGCCATCCAAAATGATTGCCTTGTTCGTTGCGCAAACGATATTCTGAAATTGATTGTGCTGGAACGCGCTGTGTTGCGTCGCTCGTTTCGACTGCGTAGCCCACTGAAAAATATTTTTCAGAACGTGTCGCTGCTTCGGCTAATTCTGGATCAGCCGCGAATTGTGCATTCCAATCACGCTTCTCAACCATCATTGGACGAATGGCTCCGGTTCGTGCCAGGTACGCCGGATCAACTGCGGCGCGCAGGGAATGGTTCATCTCCAAACCTTTTCCAGCATTGGCGCCCAAATAAAAATCGGTCGTTTTGGCGCGCGCCCCATCGAATTGATAAGTTTCATTCGTGGCGGGGAGAATATCGAAAATGATGCCAGAATTTTTTCCGGTCAGAGCTTTCGGATAATTCGCAGCAAATTCCGGGACTGCGAGGCCGATGGATCCGGCTTTGATTTCGGCGCTGTCGTGTTGTGCAGTGATTCGTGTCGTTGCTTCAGTGCTGAATAAAACAGAGTCGCTGCCTGCGCCTGCGCTCACGGTTGGAAAATTCGCTGATAAACTTTTCAATAAAACATGCTGCGCATAGCCTGACTGCAATCGTTGGGAACCCATACCATAAGTGCCTTCATTCATCAATCGAACGCTGACGCGAATAAACGGTTGATTCTGATAAATGTAGTAACGCAACGTAAAGTTAAAAGTTGGCGCCGCAATTTTTTCGGTGGCGTCGGCAGAACTGAAAACGAAATGACCTTGTTGCTTAATGACTACGCGCAGGGCATTGGCTTCTTCAATAACAGTGCTTTTAATGTTTGCCGAAGCGGTGACGGCGGAAGCTTCAATGTTCGTAAAAATATCGCCGATAATGTGCTGTTGTTTGAGCGGTTCGGTGAAAGTGAGCGTTTGTCCGTTGATAGATTTTATGGTGGCAATTTCAAGCTCAGAAGTAAGATCGCGCAATCGCGTGCCTGCCGCGTGATTAAATTGCAGAGGTGTTTGCAATTTGAGCCAACCGTAATCCGCCTGCGTTACCAGAACTTCTTCCTGCTGAGGCGTTCCTTCATCCAGCAAGTAACTGTGGTTTCCAAGCAACTGCTTGTCGAGGCTGAATAGGGAAGTCGTCCCTTTTTCGTGCGGGTAACGCAACGTGGCAGCATGCTCAAAACGTACTTGATTTCCAACCGTCAAAAAATCAGTCGAATTGACGAGCAGAGCATCGGCGGCGGTGGGCGATGCGACTACCACGGCAGAGCGCGGAAAAGCTGATTGGAGGGTAAAAGGCGCGATCAATTGTTCCGTACCCTCAAGTCGAAAGCTGGAAATCAATTGACTCCCACTGCGGGAAAAATCTAATTGCAGATGTGACGTGTTGACCTGAATTTTGATGGCATCGGTGCTTGATTGAATTGGATTTGCGATGGTCGCAACTGCACCCGAATTCGTCAGGAGATAGCCGCCCACCACTGGCGGGGCAAAATCGAGCAGCACCCATTTCAGCGGCTTTGATGAATCATCTGCGGCTCCACGCCAACGTGCTAAGACACGGGCTTGGGCAGGCGTTGCACTACCAGCCGGATCAAGCAGGACAAGATTTATCGTTGAATAAACGGCGGAGGCTTCGCTGAGCGGAACTCCTATCGTGACGGGCAAGCCTGATTGTGTAACTTTGATCGGAATTTGTAAGGCGGCTTTTTGCGCGTACGCCGTCGAGTGGAAAATAGCGAACGCCGCAACGAGCGACAAAATAGATCGGGTAGTAATTTTGATGTGGCTGGCCATAGCTTTTCAGGTAGTCGAAAAGCTCCAGCCGCCAAAGGCAGTTTAAGGAGAAGGTGCAAGCATACCTACGGCGCAACGCTGCATTGCAAAATTGAAAACAGCACCTGCGAACTAAAATTGTTATGATCAAGCCAATCAATCAAGACTCGAAAGCCAACGAATAACGATTACTTCAGGCGATGATTGAAACGAACTTAATTTTGTGGCGAATGCAGACGAGGGGAAATATCCTGGTAGGCTTCGCTCTGTCGGTAGTATGTCATTTGCTTTTTCGAGTGCGACTATCTGCGTGGATAGTCATCATCTCAAATTCTCCACTTCGGTAATTCAATCATCTCTGAACGTCATCATTTGAAAACAGAAAAATGGAAGGCGTTGGAGATTTGAACTTTGCGTCCTTCGCATCACTGCGAGGGTAGCCTTTTGTCGGTGGAACTTTGATTGCGCAGGGCGGTTGATTGGTAACGCTGCGGGAAGTCCCGGTTTATGAGGATTGCGGCATCATCGCTGCCCCGTTAGCAATGATGCCGCCTCGGACGAGTGCAAACTGCGGAGACTCGAAAAGTACAAGACTGTTCGGTTCCACAGATTTTTCCGTCAGAATTCAAAATTACAAAAATCTACATTGATTCTTCGGGGGAATTACACCTACAATGATGGCAGTGTCCTTTGAAAGAATCCCCCGTAAGCCGTCAAACATCGGATGTTTGGTGTCTGTCGAGAAAAAAGGTCGGTATAGCCCTCACGAGATGTACCGACCGAAATAATTTGCATATTCAATCTCACACACGCCAATTAGAACTACAATTATCGTGCCAACAAGATTAGAAACTAAATAACATTGCTTCGTTACAATCAAAGATTACTGTGCAAGTGATAGGAAATAACTGTATTACCCCGAATGAAATTTATTTTTGAGCCATCATCCTGTCATTTTGACAACTGAGTACGCAGTCGAAATTTAGTTCCAAAAGTATGAGAAATGACAATAATTGTAAATTTTCGGTGACGGAAAATGTGAATCGTTACAAGTCGTGACGTTTGATGAAAGGTCAGTGTGCAAGAAATCAGAATTGGGGAATGGTCAATCAGCCAAAATACTTTGTTGAGAATCGGGGTGCTTTCCCTGGGCGTAGTTTGGTTGTATTTTGACGTGCTACGAAAATTGATCAGTGATTGGTATGTGGACGAAAATTATTCGCACGGATTGCTGGTTCCGTTCATTGGCGGCTACGCCATCTGGCAGAACCGGGATCGTTTTCAGGGGCTGGCACAGAAGCCATTGCTGGTCATCGGCTGGATTGGAATGATTGCTGCGGTCGTGATGCTGTGGGGCGGAACGGTGGGCGCAGAATTATTCAGTACACGGATTTCATTAGTCGTCGCTTTAATCAGTTTGATTCTTTATTTCGCCGGATTTAACTGGCTCAGGCATCTTTCCTTTCCATTGGTTTTATTGCTGCTGGCAATCCCGATTCCAACTATTATTTTCACGCGCATTTCGTTTCCGCTGCAATTACTCGCCTCGGATTATGCCGCGACGGTCATCAATTGGCTGGATATTCCTGCCTTTCGTAATGGCAATGTGATCGAACTGGCGCAGATGAAATTAGAAGTGGTTGAGGCCTGTAGCGGCATCCGTTCGCTGATGTCGCTGGCAACTTTGGCTGTGACCTACACTTATTTTACAGAACCGCGCTGGTGGCGCAGAATTCTGTTAATCGCTTCGGTCATTCCGATTGCAATTTTTACGAATGCTGCCCGCGTCACCATTACCGGAGTGATGGCGCATTATCGTGGTGAAGAAGCGGCGCAGGGTTTTCAGCACGCTTTTTCCGGTTGGCTGATTTTTATTGTGGCAATGGTGATGTTGTTGGTTGTTGCTCAATGCCTGCGCTCAGTTTCACGATTCTTGCCGGAAAATTGGAGATAACAATGAATTACAAAATCCGTTTTGCCACGATGCTGGTTTTTATTCTGGGGGCGGCGGCGTATACAACATTTCTGACGCAGGCGAGCGAACGCGAAACCAGACCAGCACGTGAAAGCTTTGAAAAATTTCCTGATCAAATCGGAGCCTGGCGCAAGGTTGTAGACCAGCCTTTGGATGATAAATCGCTGGAGCTTCTCAAGCCGGATGATTATATTCAACGCACTTATGTTAACGCTGAAGGGCGTCCGGTGTATTTATTCATCGCCTATTATTTTTCGCAACGGAGCGGCAAAACATTTCATTCCCCGCAAAATTGTTTGCCCGGCTCCGGCTGGGAAATCACCACACGCGGACAAGTTCCACTTCCTCATGAACCCAACGCTTCAATCAATGATTTCACGATTGCCAAAGAAAGTTTTCGAATGCTGACGTTGTATTGGTATCAGGGACGAGGGCGGACGGAAGCCAGTGAATATATGGACAAATTGCGCGGCGTGCAGGATGCCTTCACCAAAAATAGAACTGATGCGGCACTGGTTCGGGTGATGGTGGATTCAAGTGAAAACCCTGAAATCGAAAAAAAATCCAGAGCAGAAGCACTCGCGTTTATTGAAGCTCTGCGCAAAGATTTACCACGCTTTATTCCTGGATAACTAAGCAGATAAGCAAAAGAAAGCGGAGATAGACAGGATTAACAGGATGCACAAGATGAATATAGAAGACCGATAAACCTTGAGTTCCCCCTAATCCTGTTCATCTTGTTAATCCTGTCTAGCCCGTCTTATTTTAACCTTCCTGCTTATTTTCCAATCAGAGCCGCCCCGATGACGCCAGCCGAATCGCCGTATTTATTTTTTACAATCGGAGTCTCCAGCTCATCGCTGAAAATATATTTGTGGACGCGCTCACGACCAATGGTATACAGCTCATCAAGATTTGAAAGCCCACCGCCCAGCACAACTACATCGGGGTCAAGAATAGAAATTAAATTACTCAGCGCAATCCCGAAGTTGTCGTAAAACTCATCCACAAAAGCCGTTGCGTAGTTATCGCTTTTTTTCGCCAAATCGAAAATCTGCTTTACTTCCAAAGGGACGCGAAATTTTTCATAGAAGCGATTTTTCAAGCCTCCGCCTGAAATCAGCGTTTCGATGCAGCCGCGCTTTCCGCAATAACAATACGGCCCGTCTTTCGGGTAAATCGTATGATGCCCCCACTCGCCGCCGATGGATTGGAGTCCCGAAATTACCTGATCGTTGACGACGATACCACCACCGCACCCAGTTCCCATGATGACTCCGAAAACGACTTGACCGGGATATTCTTTCGCTTCCGCCATCGCAAAGCAATTCGCGTCATTTTCGATGATGACTTCACGACCTAATTTTTTGCTGAGGTCTTGTTGGAGCGGCGAACCGTTCAGGCAAACCGTATTAGAATTTTTCAGCAAGCCGGTTTTTTTAGAAACTGCGCCGGGAGTTCCAATCCCCAGGGTATATTCTGAGGTTTCCAGATGCGATTTCAGTTCCTCATAGAGCGAGACAATGTTGGCGACGATATGCGCGTAGCCCTTTTCCTGTTCAGTCTCGCGGCGCGGGCGTTGCTTCTCCGTAAAGATTTCGTTGCCTTCGAGGTCAAGAATAGTTCCGGCGATTTTCGTGCCGCCGAGGTCAATGCCGATTCGATAACTATTACTCATCATGTGAGTCTTCAACTCCTTCTTCAATTTCATCTTTGCCACCACGATTGGGGCGGTCAATGCCGAATTTATCCAGCCGATACTGCATCGTCCGAAACGATAGTCCCAGCAATTTTGCGGAGCGTGTAATATTCCAGTTGGTCTGCTCCATTGCCTGAATTAACAGCGAGCGTTCGAGTTCTTCAAAGTCCAGTCCTTCGGCGGGAAGCTTGAAACCTCCCGCGCCTTCAATGCGTGAGACGTTGCGGATTTCCAACGGCAAATCTTCGACGGTGATTTCATCGGTTTCGGCTAATAACAAAGCGCGTTCGATGGCGGATTCTAATTGCCGAACGTTACCAGGCCAGGCGTAATCCATCAGCATGCGCCGCGCTTCGGGGGAAACTTTCATGTGCTTGTTGCCGGAGTTGGCTCCGTGCTTGCGCAGAAAATAATCCATCAAAACTACGATATCGTCACGGCGTTGACGTAGCGGAGGAATATCCAGCGGAATGACATTCAGCCGATAAAATAAATCTTCGCGGAAACGTTTTTCTTTGACCATTGTTTCGAGGTCGCGGTTGGTCGCCGCCAGCACGCGCACGTCAACTTTGATAGATTTTGTACCGCCGACGCGCGTGATTTCTTTTTCCTGCAAAGCGCGTAATAATTTGGCCTGCATGCTGACGTTGAGTTCACCGATTTCGTCCAGAAACAGCGTGCCTTTGTCTGAAATTTCAAACAATCCTTTTTTCTCGGTATGCGCTCCGGTGAATGATCCTTTTTCGTGTCCGAATAATTCTGACTCTAATAAATTTTCATTAATGGCCGCACAGTTGACGGCTTGAAATCGTTCGTTAGCGCGTGGACTGGCTTTGTGTACGGCGTGTGCCATGCGTTCTTTTCCCGTACCGGATTCGCCTCGGATCAACACGGTAGAATTTGATCCGGCGACTTTCACGATCATTTTTTTGACGCGCTCGATAGCGGCTGAAACGCCAACAATTTCTTCGTCAACGGCGCGCATTTTTTCGACGGCGCGGGCGACGGTAGCGAGTAATTCATCGCGGTCTAACGGCTTTTGTAAATAATCAAAAGCGCCGCTGCGTAAGGCTTCTTTGACAGTTTCGATGGAGCCGTGCGCCGTCATTAAAATCACCGGAACCGAGCTGTCCATTTGCGCAATTTCGTTGAGGACTTCGATGCCGCTCATCCCCGCCATTTTTAAATCAGTGAGGACGAGATCGAATTCCTGCTGCTTGAAAAGTCGAACGGCTTCCTGACCAGAGCTGGCGGTTTTAATGTCGTACACCGGATGCCCATGTTCGTCGCGTTCACCGGACAAAATAATTTGTAGAATATCACGTTGATTTTTTTCGTCATCAACTACGAGGAGATTTTTAGGTTTCATATATTTATTGCAAAGGTCTTTGTTTTTTAGTCTTTGATCTTTGGTTTGATAACGAGAATAATTAGCCAATGCGGAAATTTACAGTTCTGTGCCAGTCATCTCATCCAAAATATTTGTGAAGCAATCCAAAGACCAAAACCCAAAGATCAAAGTCCGCAAAGCTGCTTTACTTGATAATTCCCTCACGCGGTAAAGTTATCACAAAAGTTGTTCCTTTAGCCTTCTCACTCGTAACGGTCAACATTCCGCCGTGATCTTCGATTAATTTTTTGGTGAGCGGCAATCCTAATCCGATGCCGGTTTCTTTCGTGGAATAATACGGCTCAAAAATTTGTTCTATCGGATCAGCTTCGATGCCGCAACCAGTATCGCGGAATTCAAATTGTATATCAGTTTCGTCGTTAGTGATGCTGATGTTCAGTTTTCCTCCTTCGGGCATCGCCTGCACTGCATTAATGACCAGATTGGAAAAGCAGGTTTTGATTTGCTCAGGATCAGCTTGAAAATGCGGATCGCAATTTTCAGCCACAAAGGTTTCAATTTTCACACCTTGCTGTGCAGCTTGCGTGTGAACAAGCCCCTTGATTTCATTAATCAGGATAAGCGCATCAAGGTCTTTGAGCGTGAGTCTGGCGGGACGACCATAACTTAAAAAATCACTGACCAGCCGATTCAGTCGCCCGATTTCATCCTTGATTAATCCGAGGATATTGGCGGCTTCGTGACGAATGGTTTCAGCTTCATTGTTCGATTTTGGAGGTTCAATAAAACGTGACCGCAAATGGTCAATCGAAAGATTCATAAAATTCAGCGGATTACGAATTTCGTGTGCGATGCCGGAAGCCAAACGCCCGACGACGGCAGAACGTTCCGCACGCTGTAATTTTTCTTCGAGATCGCGGCTGCGCCTCAGACCACCAATCATTTCATTGAAGGTTTGCGATAAAATTCCTACTTCGTTAGGGGATGAAGCGTCTACCTGAAAATCAAGATCGCCCTGTGTGACGCGCTGCGCTGCCTGCGCTAATTGCGTTACCGGTCGGGTAAAGCTGCGACTTAGCAAAGCGGTGATACTCAATAATACCAGTCCCAACGCAATCGTTGCATAAAGCCGAATCTGACCAACATCTTTCACCGCATTGGATAATCGTTGCAGCGAAATTACCAGTACGACAGTACGGGTTCCGCTTTCAGTTTCCACCGGGAATTCAATTTTACTGGTGTTGTATTGATTGTGAGCAATCGCTTCATTATGGCGGATAGAGGGAAGACTAACAATTTCAGGTCGGAGCGGTTTATCCACATCTTCGGCACTCGTACTGTTAATAACTGCGCCTTCCTTACTGACAATGAAAATATCCTGGACGGTTGAATCAGGCGAAAACGTCATCTGGTTGTCACGTGTCATCTGGTACAAATATTCTTTACTGGGAAAAGAATTGACGGCTAAATCAATCGCGCGATTGACTTCATTGAATTGCTCTTCGGCAGCGACGGTGATGCGCTTTTCGAGCCGTTGATTCAAAATTTGCAGCGTAATCGTGGTCAGTAAAACCATCGCCGCGACGAAGAAAACCATTTGTGCGCGAAAGCTTGAAAAAAGACTCATAAGCGATAAGATTTGCCCATCATGAAAATATTTGCTATATTCTTGTAGTGCGCCTGCCCCCTAGCTTTGTCGGAAACTATGAACAAAGTTCGGAGGAAGTCACAGTGCGCGTTCTTCTCAATTGTACAGGCAAGTTAGTTAGTTCTGAAACAGCTCCGGTGATTTAGGAAACTTGCTTATAAGACCGCAACGCGCTTCTCTCCAGCTTCACAAATCAAGTATCAAAGCCAAGCTTTGCAAAAACTGTCACACGGCGGCTCGTGACAACGATTTCGCCCCTTTTCATAAGCCTCTACGCAGTCGTAACGTGATGACAGAAAGGGAATAATAAATGTTTAAGTTGTACCGTTTATCAATCTGCCTTGTTGCACTATGCCTTGTTTTCAGTGGGAATGAATTATCAGCTTTGGCAGGAAGGCGTCACGCGGCAAAAGCGAAACCTTCTAAGAAGACTAAAGTTGAAAAAGGCCCCGACATCAAAGCTTTGGCGAAACGTGAAAAGCACGGAAAATTATCGAAAGCTGAAAAAAGACAATTAGCTAATAAACGCGCCGCTATTGCCGCTGAAGCTCGCCGTCGCGCTGAAGAAGCCAGACGCCGTGAATTAGCGCGTTTGGCTGCGATTCGTGCCGCTCAGCTCCGTGCAATTGCAGCTCACGAGGCGGCTTTGAAAAATGGCGCGGCGGCCAACATCATGAATGATGACACTACAGGTCAAGACCCTGATGTTCGCAGCGCGGCGATTCAGGCACTGGATGGCAAAGCCGGAACTGTGGTTGTCATGGATGCCACCAACGGCAAAGTTTATGCCGTCGTCAATCAGCGGATGGCGATAGGTTCTCCGGTCAAGCCGTGCTCAACTGTGAAGCCGATTGTCAGCCTCGCCGCTTTGCAGGAAAATGTTTTTGATCCGAATGTTGAATTAACTTCTTCACGCGGTCGCAGGCTTTTTCTGACTGATGCGATTGCGCATTCCGATAATCCATTTTTTCAGGAACTTGGTCGTCGTTTAGGCTACGATAAAGTCATTCGATACGCGCAAAATTTTGGGTTTGGTCAAGCCACCGGTGTGAATTTACCAAGCGAGGATGCGGGGTTCATTCCTGATGAATTTTCGGTTTTGATGTCGAGCCACGGAGATGGCTTTGGCGTCACCGCCATGCAACTTGCCACGTTTACGGCTGCCATAGCGAATGGTGGCAATTTATATGTTCCACGAATTCCGAAAACGCCACAAGACGCCGCCAATTTCAAACCGCAACTAAAGCGGAAAATTGACATGTCGCCAGAAAGCAGGATGCGGATGCTGGCAGGAATGGCAGGAGCCGTAAGTTTTGGAACTGGTCGCGCTGCTTTTGATCCGATTGGTCAGGTAGCGGGTAAAACCGGAACCTGTACTGACCGCGATAAGCTTGGGCTTTTCACTTCATTTAATAGCGTGGACAATCCCAAATTGGTCGTTACTGTTATCACGACAGGACGCGGAGAAGCCGGCAAAAAAGCGGCTGATATTGCAGGTCGTGTGTATCGTGCGATCTCTTATCGTTTTTTGAGAGACCAACAAATGAACCCGATCCTGACCTCAGCTTCAAAGACTTCGCCGACAGTGAATCCGGTGATGTCTCCCCTGGTAGCGAAACCGAAACCACTTGAAGCGAATGAAGAGAAAAAAGAAGAGAAAGAGCGCGAAGAGTAATTTCAATTTTGCATAAAAAAGCCGCGAAAGTTCAGCGAACTTTCGCGGCTTTTATTTTCTGAGCGCTTTATTGTTCGGTTGAAACTGCTTCAGGCGAGCCTTCAACAGCGGATTGCACCGTGCGCCACGACAGAGCCGCACATTTTACCCGCGCCGGAAATTCTTTGACGCCAGCAAAAATTTTCAGCCGCCCCAAATGATTCTCTTCGGTTTCGGGATCAATTTCGCCGCGCACCATTTTGATAAATTCATCTGCCATTTGTTCGACTTCGACTTTGGTTTTTCCTTTGACGGCCACTGTCATCATCGAAGACGAAGCTTTAGAAATTGCACAGCCGGAGCCTTGAAATCCTACGTCCTTGATAACCTCGCCGTCCATTTCCAACTGCAAAGAAATGTGATCTCCGCACAAAGGATTGTGACCTTCCTGCGTGATCGAAGGTGTTTCCAACGCTTTGAAATTGCGCGGCTTTTTATTGTGGTCAAGAATTACTTGTTGGTAGAGATCGCTTAAATCGGACATAAAATTAGTTTCGGGTTTCGGGTTTTGAGTTTCGGGGATTCTTTGAAAAGTAACAAAGTCCAAAAGCCAAAGACCAACTATCCAAAAATTTCAATCACCTTACTGATTGAATTCGCCAGCGCATCAATTTCTTCTTTCGTGTTGTAAAATGCAAAACTTGCCCGCGCCGTAGCTGGCACGTTAAATCGTTGCATAATCGGTTGCGCACAATGATGTCCGGCGCGGATGGCGATGCCTTCCTGATCCAAAATTGTGCCGATGTCGTGCGGATGAATGTCGTCAATTAAGAACGACAAGACGCTCGCTTTTTCACGCGCAGTGCCGATGATTCGTACGCCTTTGATGCCACCAATTACTTCGGTCGCATACTCCAACAACTCGTGTTCATACGCTGCGATATTGTCGAGTCCGATGCTTTCCAGATATTGAATCGCACGCCCTAAACCGATGCCGCCTTCGATGTGCGGCGTGCCTGCTTCGAGCTTGTACGGCAAATCGTTGTAGGTCGTTTTCTCAAACGTCACGGTCTTAATCATGTCGCCGCCGCCTTGTATCGGAGGCATTTGTTCGAGCAGATGTTGTTTGCCGTACAAAATACCGATACCCGTCGGGCCGCAAACTTTGTGACCTGAGAACGCATAAAAATCGCAACCCAAATCGCGGACATCAACTTTCAAATGCGGAGCCGATTGCGCTCCATCAATTAACACCGGAACGTCTTGCGCGTGCGCAAGTTCAATGATGCGATGCACTGGATTAATTGTCCCAAGTGCGTTGGAAACATAATTTACCGAGACAATTTTGGTTTTTGGATTGAGCAGTTTTTCGTACTCTTCCATCAGCAATTCGCCGTCATCATTGATCGGAATGACACGCAAGACTGCGCCTGTTTGTTCGCACAGCATTTGCCACGGCACGATGTTGGCGTGATGTTCAATCGCGGAGATGATGATTTCATCACCATCTTTGATGAACTTGCGCCCGTAGCTTTGGGCTACAAGATTGATGCCGTCGGTCGTACCTTTGGTAAAAATAATTTCTTTGTCGCTCGCCGCGTTCAGGAATTTCTTCACGATGTCGCGCGCGCCTTCTAATTGACGCGTAGCGAGTTGGCTCAAATAATGCACACCGCGATGCACGTTGGAATTATGTGCGGCGTAGTAATGACTGATCGTGTCAATCACGCACTGCGGTTTATGCGAAGTTGCGGCGTTGTCCAGATACACCAGCGGCTTGCCGTTCACGTGTTGCTTGAGAATTGGAAACTCTGCGCGAATGGCTTCGACATTAAATTCGGGAGCAGTTTTAGTGTTCATTGTCATTATGATTGCACCGCTTTGCGAAAAATATTGAATTCAGCGTACAGCATTCCAAACGGAATCAGCGATGCGATAAATACAAGCGCAGTCGTTTTAAACGACCACTGCAAACGTTTGCTGACGTTGATTAAAAGTAAAATGTAAAGGATCGTGAGCACGCCATGAATGGAGCCGACAATACGCACCATTTCAGGGTGACCGTAGATATATTTCAGCGGCATTGCGATGCCGAGCAAGGTAAGAAAAGAAACTCCTTCGATAATTCCAATGGTTCTAAGTGCAAAAAAAGAGTCCATAAGATTTACATTAAGATCAAACGATGAGCGCGTGGAGCAGTGACAATTTCATCATGTTCAAAATCAAGTTTGATGCGCCATTTTTGCATCGTAGTCGCGCCGATGATTGCCTCTTCGGAAAGACCTGGAACAACCATGAACTCATCTGTTAAGCGTAAGTTATTAAGATAGAAATCAAGTGATACTCGCTTTTCAATGCAGATGAAATGTCCTTTGTCAGCGGTTTCGACTTCTAGCGGATCAGGAAGATTTAGCGACGTTCCTAATTTGTCGGCAACTTCTGGACTCAGGCAAGAATATGTCGAGCCGCTATCAAATAACGCTTTTAATTCAGACCTTCCTTTGTCTCCACGAAAATCTAAAGGACGTACTAAACCCATATCAATTTACCTCCAATTTCTGATGCAGCCGACGCAACACGATTCCATCCAATTGTTTGCGCACCGATACAATTTTAATCTTACTGATGACATCTTCAGCAAAGCCGAATGTCAGCAATGCGCGCGCCGTTTCTGACTTCAATCCGCGACTGCGCAAATAGAATAATTCGTCTTCTTCCAATTGTCCGACCGTCGCGCCGTGCGAGCATTTTACGTCGTCGGCAAAAATTTCGAGCTGCGGTTTGGTGTCTACGTGGGCGTCTTTTGAAAGCAATAAATTCTTATTCAACTGTTTGGCATCGGTCAGCATTGCGCCTTTACGGACAAAGACTTTGCCATTGAAAACAGCACGTGCTTTTTCGTCGAGAATGCCTTTGTATAATTGAAATGAATTGCAATGCGGATGCGCGTGATCCATCGTCGTGTGATTGTCTATGTGCTGTTTGCCTGTGCCAACATACAGCCCGTCAATGGTGCTTTCGATATGTTCGCCATCGAGTTTGACGTTCAAATCATGCCGCGCGATTTCGCCGCCGATTGACATTGCATACGACGTGTATGTGCTTTTGCTTTCCTGTTGCACGGCTGTTGTCGCAATGTGAAACGCCTTGGTGCTTTCCGCCTGCAAACGATAATGCGTGAGGCTGGCGTCCGCTTTGGTGATGACTTCGGTCACGGCATTGGTGAAATAAATTTCGTCATCGCTGGGCGCAACGTAGCTTTCAATGATCGTCGCGATGGCACCTTCTTCCGCGACAATCAGCACGCGCGGATGCGTGACCATTTGATTGGTCGAAACGAACAACAGATGAATTGGCGCTTCGATAATCGTGCCGCGTGGAATCAGGATAAATGCGCCGTCGCTCGCAAACGCTGTATTCAATGCGGTGAACGCATCGTTGTCATAACTCGCTTGTGTGGCGAAATAATCACTCGCCAGTTTTTGATTCGCTGCTTGTAAATTCGCAATCGTCACGCCATCAGGAATAGCTGAGACGTTTGAGAGTTTCGGCGCGTAAATTCCGTTCACGAAAACTAATTGGCTAGTTTGCGATTCGGGATAGGTGAACGCTTCGATGTCAACGTTGGCGCTGGTTTGCGGGATTGAAAAATCCTGTTTTCGTAATGGTGCAACGTTGGTGTATTTCCACTCTTCGTGGCGTGTTGTCGGGAAACCTAATTGCTCGAATTGCGCAATCGCATTCGCGCGTAAATGTTTCAGCCACGCCGGAGCGTCGCCACGCTTGCTTTCGACTTCGGCGAACATTGCGAGGTATTGATTCATCTCTTTTTCTTTAGCTATTTGTTGCATATCTGAAATCACCCACCCGCTACCGCAGGCGGTACTGACCGTTTCTACGCCGCGTTCGCTGCGGTCTTGATCCAGTCGTAGCCTTTTTGTTCAAGCTCCAACGCTAATTCCTTGCCGCCGGATTTCACGATGCACCCGTTGTACAACACATGCACGAAATGCGGTTCGATGTAATTCAGCAGGCGTTGATAATGCGTGACCAGTACAATGGCATTGTCTTTATTGGCGAGATGCTTGACGCCGCCCGCGACGATGCGCAGCGCGTCAATATCCAAACCCGAATCTGTTTCATCCAGCAGCGCGAGCTTTGGTTCGAGGACGGCCATTTGCAGGATTTCGTTGCGCTTCTTTTCGCCGCCGGAAAAGCCTTCGTTGACGGCGCGATTGATGAAGCTTTTGTCCATCTCGACGATTTTGATTTTTTCCTGCAACAGATCATCGAATTCCAGCGGATCAAGTTCTTCCTGCCCGTGATGTTTGGCTTTTTCGTTGTACGCCATACGCAGGAAATTCGCGTTGCTCACGCCGGGAATTTCAATTGGATATTGAAAGGCCAGAAAGACGCCTTCACGAGCGCGTTCATCGGCTTCGAGGTCAAATAAATTTTTGCCGAAGTACAGCACCTCGCCTTCCGTGACTTCGTAATCGGGATGACCTGCGAGGACTTTTGCCAGCGTACTTTTGCCGGAGCCATTCGGCCCCATAATCGCGTGGACTTCGCCCGCGTTGATAGTCAGGTTGATACCTTTGAGAATTTCTCTGTCTTCAATTTTTGCGTGTAAATTTTTTATTTCTAGCATTACGTTATTTCTTTTTCTTTGGCGTCTTTGTTTCAATCGGAGGGAACGGTTCCATTCGACGCATACGTGGAGAGCCGACCTTAAAAACTGCGCCTTCAGGATGACGCGGTAGTAAGCGACGTTCGCGGCAATCCACCATAAAATCAGTTTTTTCTAAAACCGTTTGTCCAATCAAAATGTCATCGCCAAGCACCATTGCTTCTTCAATTGTTTTCCGCCCCATAATTTCAATGGTGACAGGTTCAGTGACATCTACTTCTTCGCTTGAACCGTTGGCATAGACTGCGACCTGTTTGTCAATAAGCTGTAGACCTAATTGATCAACAATTCGCTTCGGCAAAATTAATGCGATAGCGCCTGTGTCTACGATGCCGACATCAACGAGCGAGCGAATTTTTGACTTTGGCAATTCTTTGCGAAGCGCTAATGCTTCATCAATTAAGTTAGTTAATTTCACCGCGATATTTACTTCACCCATGTAATTCTTATCCTTCTTTTTCGAGAAAGGAATAGGATTATGAATCATAGACTGCGTGATCATGTCTCCTCCTTCTGGAAGCCTTTAATCTTCCACTTCGACAATCGCTTCGATCTCAACGGGAATTTGATGCGGGAGAGCAACGAATCCAACAGCCGAGCGCGCATGTTTGCCTTTGTCGCCGAACACTTCGACGAACAAATCAGAACAACCATTAATCACAAAAGGTTGCTCGCCAAAATCTGGCGTAGAATTGACCATTCCCAGCACTTTGACGATGCGCTTTACTTTGCGCAGCGTGCCGAGTTCTTCTTTCAAAACTGCCAGCAAATTCATCCCGGTTTCGCGGGCGTATTGATAGCCTTGTTCTTTGGTGAACTCCGCGCCGACCTTGCCCTGAACATTGCTGATTGGACCCTTGCCGGCGAGATACACCAAATTTCCAGTGCGAACGGCGTGATCGTAATTGCCGCCTTTTTGTGGAACGGGTGGAAGTGAATTTTCGATTTCTGTGATTTTGTCTGTCATATTTTTTAACGAACTTTCATTACGGGTTGATTGGGATGCGCAGGATTGGGCAGTAATTGCTGGCGAGTGCAATCAATTAAGAGATCAGTTTTTTCAAGCACTGTTTGCCCGATCAGAATTTCATCACCTAACACTAATGCCTCTTCACTGGTATTGCGTCCCATAATTTCAATTTGGACAGCTTCAGTAACATCAACTTCATCAAGTCTGCCGTCAGCATATTGCGCAACTTGTTTACCGATTCTAGTTAATCCTAATTGCTCTACGACGTGTGAAGGTAAGGTTATCGCCACGGCACCAGTATCAACGACTCCTTCAAGTTCTAAAAAACGAACTTCATTACGAGGAAGCTTGCCTGGTCGAGCCATTACATCATCTACATTATTTGTGAGTTTAATTTTTACTTTGACTTCACCCATAATTATCCCACGCTCCCTTCTAATTTAAGTCCTAACAACTTTGTAGCCTCAACCGCAAATTCCATTGGTAATTCGCGGAACACTTCTTTGCAGAAGCCGTTGATAATCATCGAAACCGCGTCTTCCGTCGAAACGCCGCGCTGATTGAAGTAGAAAACCTGCTCGGCGCTGATTTTTGAAGTCGAAGCTTCGTGCTCAATTTTGGCAGTGTTGTTGCCGACTTCGATGTATGGAAAAGTGCTGGCGCTGCACGTTGATCCGATCAATAACGAATCGCATTGCGAGTAGTTGCGCGCACCTTCCGCCTTCGGCAAAACTTTCACTAAACCGCGATAGCTGTTGTTGGAAACGCCGGCGGAAATGCCTTTGCTGATGATGCGGCTTTTGGTGTTTTTGCCAATGTGAATCATCTTTGTGCCAGTGTCGGCTTGTTGATGATGATT
>JAYVRW010000250.1:0-4565 GCA_043775925.1 Blastocatellia bacterium | reverse complement strand
AGGTCTTTGCGCGCCACAACTTTCCCAACGCTAGAGCCAACTTTTAAGTCTGACGTAACGCCGCGAGCGGTCGCCCGCCACGTCGTTAAATTGTCAGGTAAGGGAACTGAAACCGTCGCTTTGCCGTCTGCGCCTGTGACTACATTAGGCTGCCAGAACGCCGTGTCTTTGAATTCCTTGCGGATAGTTGGTTCTGCGTACTGCGTTTCATTTTTGAAATCGGCGAGCTGATAATTTGGCTTATTGCTGGCGATTTTTAATGATTTTTCCCCTGAATAGCCAACGAAATAAAATTGCGTTGAGAAACTGGTCTGCACGCGATTGTAGCGTTTTTCATAAAACTGCCGACGAATATCGCCAGCATTTTCGGGCATGATGCTGTAGACCGCTTCATCAACGACGCCCACGCTAACCTCAGTTCCGGGCGCGGGAGTGCCGTCAGCATTCCGCGCTAAGATTGAATAACTGGCGACTTCGCGTGGTTTGTATTCCTTTTTATTCGGGATGATTTCAAGATTCAGAAATTTATGCTTGGCAGGTACATTCAGCGATTTGCTCTGCTCATAAAATTCTCCATCTTTTACATAGCAAACGCTGAAATAAATATTTGGCACAGCCTTTTCATCAATGGGAACCTCAATTAATGCTGAGCGTCCAGCGGATTTTATCGTCCTGACAGTCCTGATATTTTCGAGTTCTGTTGTAACTAAAAGATGTGCGTTGTCAGTTGGCAAGAGAGCCAAAACTTTCGCCGTATCTCCGGGTTTGTAAGATTTTTTATCGGGAACTAATTTGATAGCGCTTGAATTTGAGTAGACGTAATCGCCCCGATCCGCCTGATTTTCGTTGCGTTCCGCGACCCATAAATATCCACCTTCAGAAATGATTTGCTTACCATTTTCATTGATGATCGTTTCAATGCGGATGCTGCCAACGACGGGAACTTTGAAGTTATATTCGCCCTGTCCCTGCGCGTTGGTTTGGGCTTCACCAGTGCCTAAATCGGTCTCTTTCAATTTGTATTCGTAACGATCCCATTTACCTTCAGGATTTGATTTTTCAATTTTTTCGTAGCGATGTTCGATGAATTTCAGTGTCACTTTTGAGGCTTGCGGCTTGCCTTCGTAGTCGGCAGTTCTAACTTTAATTTTCGCGGTGTCATCTTTGTAAAAAACATAACCAACTGGTTCGGCATCGGCGACGACTTTGCCGCGAGTTCCAGTGAAGCTGGCTTTGCCTTCCATTTCGCGGCGCGAAGAATCTGTAACTTTAGCTTCAATTCGATAAGAAAAATCATAGTTTTGTTTGTCTTCAGGTTGCGGAACCTGGTATTCAAGGCTGAGCTTGCCGTCTTTGTCGAGCTTCGCTTCGCCGTCTTTTACCATGTCGTTGCCGTAGCCATAGCCGCCGCCTTCGTCGTCTTCTTCGCTGGATGCGCCGAAGTCATCCTCACTATTTTCGCCCTCGCCCCGCCAATGCCAGTAGCGCGAACGGTAGATGTAATATTTCACTTCTGCATTGGCGACCGGAGCGCCAAAAAAATATTTCGCTTCAATGTCAAAAGTCGTTTTCTCGCCAACCGCCACGAATAGTTTTGGAGTTTTGACAGTGACTTTGTATTCCGGTTTTTTATATTCTTCGACCGAAAAATAATGACTGGACGAAGCTTCTCCAACTTTGGCGACGATGTTGTATTGCCCCAGTGGAGCTTCTTCCGCCAGTTCTATTTCGCCGTTGAAAGTGCCACGCGCTGAGAGCGGGAAACTTTTTTCCAGCAGTTTCCCACCGTTGGTATCTTCGACGGTGACGTTGACGGTAGAGCCGGGAGATTCGTAGCCATTGACCCCAATTTTACGCAAAATCCCTTTGAAAAATACTTTTTGTTTCGGACGATAGACCGGACGGTCAGTGTAGATATAACCTGCCAGTTTGCCATTGTCGCCGCCATCGCCTTCACCGTCACCGTCAAAATAAAAAGACTCAAGATCGGAAATTGCAAATTGATCTTTGGAATTCGCCATCACGATGTAAGCGTCGCGCCCTTCGTCAGGCGTTTGCGCTTCGGGGTCATGATCTTCGGGATGTTGGTCAGGAGTGGCAGGCTGTTTTTTGACGCTGGTTTTTAAGACTCCATTTTTATCCGTGACGCCAGTCGCAATCGTTTTTTTGCCTTTGATGACTTCGATGTTGAGACCACCACGCGGTTCGCCGGATTTGCGATCTACCGTATAAATCAGCATTTCTCCGTCGTTGGTGGTTTTCTTAATCATCGTCACATCGGTGACAATGGAAATGGTGTAGGCGCGCAGCCCGTCGTTGACGGCTTCGATTAAATAAACGCCCGGTTCACGTTTATCGAGCAGCACCATTTTTGTATCGTATTTTTTGTCATTCGCCAGCGGCTGACGAAACGATGTAACCAATTGATCCTGATTCAGCAGTGGGACGCGAGCAAAGTCAGCAACATTCAACGGGAGGCGGTCGCTTTCTCCGCCGAGTCCGCGAAATTTGACGTTGAATTCCACCCGCGATTCGTGATGGAGCTGCTTACGAAAATAATTTTTGATGTCTACCCAAATCGAAGTTTTGAAATCATGAACTTTTTCGAGTACGCCGGGTTTCGTTTCTTTGACTTCGTTGATGGTTTCATTTTGACGAGCTTCTTCTTCGCCCATGCGATGCGGATCATTAAGCTGTTTGAAAAATTTCGAGGGGTCTTTGACTTTGTAGACGCGAAAATCTAAAGCACTGAGATTTTGGTAACTGACATAGATTTTAGCGCGATCATTCGCGCCGTAAGTGCGATTGGTCGAGAGCGAAAACGATGGCTTGAGCGCAGTCGCCGCAACCGTTGGAGAGACAGCCGCGACAGCCTTTGGTGAAGCTGCAACATTGCTCTGTGCGTTCATCTGCCGACTGGCGATGAGAAATCCCAATGATAGGATGAAAATAAAAATAGAAAAACCACGGAGAACACGGAGGGCACGGAGAGAGGCCTTGGATTGAAAATTAAATTGATACACGTTTGATGCCCTCCTTGAGCAATTTAGCGATGAAGTTCAGGATCAAGCCACGCTTAAATTTGAGTAATTTCAAATAAGTAATTGTTTGTGCAAGATGGATATCCGAAATCCGATCCACCGTTTTAAATTCTAACAGTAAAGAATTCGCTACGATAATGTCCGCACGAAAGCCAACTCCTAAATCATTTCCACGATACACTACAGGGATTTCAACTTGACGCTGGGCTTGAATATTTGCCTCCAATAACTCAAACAAAACAGCATGTTCATACACCGATTCCAGTAACCCCGGCCCCAGAATTGTATGAACTCGAATTGCCAATCGAATAACTTCTTCAATTACCGATTCGTCACAGACAATCAAATCCACTAACCCATTGCTATTCATTCTCCGTGCCCTCCGTGTTCTCCGTGGTTCATTCGTTCGACAAAATTTTCAACCGGAAAAATCCTAAAAAATTCTTATTCTTCGTCACCGGACGCCAGCGTTGATCGGGGTGATGATCAAGTACTGAAAGCCGTACTTTTTTCAAGGTGCCATCATCGCTGGCGGAATTTCCCGTATGGTACACCACCCAATCGTTTGCGCCTTCATTCGCTTGTTGCGCCTTGCCAATAAAAATCATGACGTGGTACGGGAATTTTTGCGCGAAGGCCTGTTCGTAAAATAATAAATCTCCGGCTTGCGCCTGACTGCGATCACGACTGATGAAAGTGACATTATAATTTTTCAACGTCCGCGCATCGGCGAATTCTGAAAATTTATTTTCGGTCAGATCGGATTCCTTGAAGACTCCGAAATCCACCCGAAATAATTTATCGTGGAATGGCGATTTTTTAAGATTTATTCCACACACATCAGGAGCTACGGATTCATAGCCTGCACCCATTTTCTGAAACCACAAACGATCATGCGGGCGAAGGGCTTCACGTATCGAAAACCTGACTAACCCGGCGCAATCGCGCTGTTCTTTATTCCATTCTTCACTGCTTTGATAAAACTGCATTTCAGCAATCGAAGTAAACCAGCGCCGGAAATTTTCACGATCAGTATTTGTGATTAACTCCATTTCATCAGGGAATCCGTCATTGTCTGTGTCATTAAAATTTGGGACGGGAGGAGTAGCTATTTTTTTCGTTTCAGTGCGTGCTGGCGTTGTCAAATTACAAGCCGCGAACGTGAAACCGGCACACAGGCAAGCAACAACTGCAAGTTTTCGATGAGATGAGTCAGTCGCTTGTTTCATAATTCAATCACGCGATGAAAGACACTATAACGTAAGTTTGGCAAGCGAGAAATGGAGGTAGCTACGGTTTGTGAATGTGGTCAGCCACATCTGTAAATCTCACGGAATACTTCTGGCGGATTGACATTTGTCCGACCTGCGCTGACCTTTAAGAATATTAAGAAAAACATTGCCCTGCCATTGCGAGTTGCATAATGAGTATGCTAGATTCCGCCGCGTCTCAAAGAAACAAATTTTCACAGTCAGTTTGGTAAGCCAGATTTTGAGACGCGTTTATTTTTTAATTACATCGTCA
>JAYVRW010000249.1:0-16649 GCA_043775925.1 Blastocatellia bacterium | reverse complement strand
TTGGCTGGGCGGATGGAAATTGGCGAGCATTTCGACGTTGGCATCGGGGCGTCCGTACACTTTGTATAGCGGCACAAATAATTTGCAGGGTGTGAATAACAATCGTCCATTTGGTCGCAACACACAGCGCGGCGATAGTTTATTGGATTGGAACGTGTCGCTCACCAAAGATTTTATGATAGCGGGAGATGCGAAATTTCAGCTTCGCACCGAGTTTTTCAATGTCTTCAATATGACGAATTTTAATGCTTACGATGGTGTGTTGAGTTCGCCGAATTTTGGACGAGCCTTGTCAGCGTATGATCCGCGTCGAGCGCAAATTGTCGGATGGGTTCAATTCTAAAAACCATTAGAGACGTGAATATTGCGTCAGCCGTTTATCACTTAGCGATGCGCGATGAACTATTATCGCGATTCACCAGCGAAACAATGGGCAGCCCAGCGGCAGCCCAGACCAGCGGCTGCCACGCCGAGACAGTAGGTCTGAGGGGCGTCCCGCCGTCGGCAGTTAGATTGCTTTAATCTAGCGGCCTATTTCTAATTGTTAGTAATTAGTATTGTTTTTAAAGTCCAGCCCCCTGAAAAGCCAGAAATAATCCTTGAGTTAAAATCACATAGCTTTAACTCTTTTGATTTTATAAGAGACCTATTATCTGTAATCATCCAACTTAATTAATCACTGTAAATAATGCCGTCGCTATAAATAATTCCATCGCTGTAAATAATGCCGTCGCTATAGATAATTCCATTCGACACAACGATCCCTTGTGACAAAGCAATCTGGTCGGCAGACATCATTGAATAATTCGGGAGTTGTTGATGATTGGCATACGGAACCATATCCATGAGGAGCGCATTGGTATTATAGGCACCCTGCCAATTTGTGATGAGACCACTGCCAGAGGCGAAGCAATAATTGAGGATCATCCCCTGTCCCCAGGCACAGGCTTCTCCCGCAATTGAACTGGTTTGCGAGGCCGGCAGCTCCCCGTTAAGCATGCGCTGCCCATTGGCCAGATTACGAGCATTAGGCGAAATAGCTCCGGCAATTCGTGCGGCTCCCTCAATATTTAATAAGCCTGCACCTTGCTCAAAGCTGCTGGCTCCCTGAATAGGTTGAGCGGAATACATCAGAATTGCTTTGACCAAATTTGGAGTCAAATTCGGATTTGCCTGAAGTAATAAAGCGGCAGCTCCCGCCACGACCGGAGCCGAAGCTGACGTTCCACTCATTTTTACTAACTGATCGCCTGGATTGGTGGCATTCCCAAATTGAAATTCAGGGTGTTGTGCTAATAAATGACTACTATTGGCAGAAGCTCCAACCAGTTTATTTCCAGGCGCGACGAGGTCAGGCTTAATTAGATTGTCGTAGTGTTTGACACCATCTGCATCCAGACGGTATCCGTGAGTCGGACCGCGTGAGCTATAGCTGGTAACTTTATCATCGGAACGTTGATCGGTCCCGAACGTATTGGCGGCTCCAACCGTAATGACTGATGGATCAATTCCAGGGGAGTGAATTCCACCATAAATTTTGACTCCGGTGGGCGTTTTCCCCAGGTTGCCAGCGGCACAAACCACCACGATGCCAGCATCGTGCGCACGACGAACCGCCAGACACAAAGGGTCAGTCAAATAACTGTCAAAGGCCATGGCTCCCAGGCTCATGTTAATAACGCGGATATTGTAAGCATCCTTATTGCTAATGCACCAATCAAGAGCAGCCAAAACCGAACTTGAATTACCTTGCCCTAAATCATTCAAGACCTTGAGATTGATAAGCCTGGCTCCCGGTGCAACTCCGGCGTAGGCTCCACTTGCATAATTCGCATCGGCTCCAACCAGAGAGGCCACATGCGTGCCATGACCATAGTGATCATTGGTGTTGCCACTATTGGTAAAATCCTGGCGATAGAGCACACGGCTCCCGCCGATCAAATGATGAGTTTCATCAATACCACTATCCAGAACGGCAACTGTGACGCCCCGTCCATCCAGCGTTGATTGATTAAGCTGAGTGACTAAATTTTTGACTTGATCGGTTCCAGTGGTTTCTGTGACATGTCCCAATGAACGAACCGGGCGGTTTGCCGAAAGGTATGAAAAGGCCGAATCCTCAAGCAGCTCAACGGCGCGCGCCAGCGGCAAGTCCACCGACAATAAATTCATTTTGCCGTATTGCTTCCTGACTCGTGCTCCAGCCTGTCGAAGCTTGGCCAGATGCGCTTCGTTGATTTGACCATCCGTTTGAACCACAAAGGAACGGAGCTGTCCCATTTTAGTTCGCAGACTACGCTGCGAACTATGTTCAACTTCGTCCTGTAACTCTCTGGAAATCTTTGATGCCCGACTTCGCGTATCATTCACAAATTTTTCCGGCTCACTTCTCTGAGCGAAGACCGCAGATGACAAAACAAATGATGCAAGCAGAACAACTACCTTAACCACCGCCTCCCCCCGATAAGTAGCCCTGATTGTTGACACACTATGACCGTTAAATGACTCCATTTCGCATGACCTTTCTAAAATTAAACTGCAAGAATTTGAGGGTGGCTGAACAGACCGCTTGTCCTGAAACGCACAGAGACACACCTCTCCCAACACCTGAATACACAAATAATCAGGCGCAATTATTAATCAGGGTTGTTCGTTCTTTTTTTTGGTAAGCCGGAGTTTTGAGGAAGCTACGCGGGAAGGTTGGGGAACGCTTCCAAGACAGTCACAGGTTAAATGATGACTATCAAGGACGCATTTTATTTGTAACCCGCCGCTTGTCAACTTCTTTTTGCGTTGTCATCAATCTGTCACAATTAGCCATAGATTTATAGATTTTCTGCAATACTTTCTCTTCACATTGACCGATTTTACGGTTGATTATGGACTTTTGGAGATTCTTATTTCACGTTCGGCAGTTCTTAATTTGCGGCTATACCTTTCCGCACATCCGGGACGCCTATCGTACCTTTCAATCAAACGGCAGACTGTAACTTCATTTTACCTCTCCCCCCTCATCCGTGCGACGTGTGAACTTGCTTGTCATCAGAACTCTGATTAAGATGTGCAGGTCTTTCCCTCATTGATTCAGACAGAATCAGCATCCGATGCTTGTCATCTAGTCTTTCAATTTTTATGCGTTACGTGACGCCTGATAAGCTTGTGAGTGGAAAGTCATAGAAAGACTCAATTTTGCCGGTATGAGCACTAACAGCGCACATCAAAGCTCTCAGCTTGTTACAGCGCAAGCGCGCCAGCTTTCACCACAGGCTTTAATCGAACTCATCGAATCTGCTCAGCAGGCGGCGGAGGACTCTCGCTATGACGAAGCAGTTGGGAAATTTTTACTCGCCATTCACAGCCCCTACTTAAAGGTCGAACAACGCGCCAAAGTCAGTTGTTCATTGGCTGAAGCGCTGGAAAATCTTTCCCGTTACCGTGAAGCTCTGACGATTATGGCGGAGTACGAAAGCTTTACCGGACGCACTGATCTGACTCCAGCGACGATGTTTCAGGTCTGGTTGCGGATGGGATCGTTGCATGGATACACGGGCGATCACCCGCGCGGAATTTCTTACCTGAAATCGGCGCTGGAATTTGCTGACAGGACGCAGGATCAGGAAAAACAAAGTTCGTGTCATTACGTCATGGGGCGAATTTATCGTGCCATTGGTGAAGCGCAATTTGCCCGCGATCATTTGCAAATGGCGTTGCGCTTAAATCGTCACGTCGGCGAATGGCTGCCACTGGCGCAGAGCTATTTGATGCTGGGCAATATTTGTTTGAGCGAAGGCGATTTGATGGAAGCGCGCGAGCACTTAGAGCAATCCATTAAAATTATTGGAGATCGTCGTGCTCCATTATTGCTGGGAGCTATCTATACCAACATTGCAAATATCATTCTGGCTCAGGGATTTGGGCAGGCCATTGAAGGAGTCACGAATCTGGAGAAGGCGATCTTCTTTCTGAAAGAAGTTAAGAATGACCGTTTGCTTGCTAATGCCTATAGCAATCTTGGTTATGTGCTGACAGTCACGGGTGACTGGCAACGTGCGACTGAGATGCTGAATAAGGCGATTGCTCTGGGTGAAAAGGTGGGCAATCAAGCGGTGCAGGGAAATTCTCTGGATACGTTGGGTGAACTGCTGCTTTTACAAGGGCGATTTGAAGAATCAGAGCAAACGCTACAGCAAGCTATTTCCTCTTTACAAACGGCTAATTTTACTTACGGAGAAGTCCAGGCCCATCAGACTTTGGGACGATGTTATTTAGCCCAGGGAAAGTTCGATTTAGCGCAAGCTTCATTTGAGGCTCAGCTTGCTTTAGCCAATCGCGTTGAAGATAAACGTCATCGAACTTTATCCCAGATTTATCTGGCACGTGTTCAAATTGAGTACCATAACTTTTCACTAGCGCAAGATTTATTGAATCAGGTCTCAGAGGAAATTGATGCTTCGTCGAACGCTTCGATAATTGGTTTATTTCGGATTGTGAATGGCATACTTAACCATAATTTATCACAATTTGAAGAGGCACGACATGATTTCGGACAGGCGGTAACGGTGTTTTCGATGGTCAGAGATCGGTATCGAGAAGCTTACTCTCGATACCGATTAGGACAAACCCTGGTGGCGATGGGTGACGATGAACGCGGGCGGACAGAGCTTCGTAACGCGCTTGAAGCCAGCCAGCGTCTCAAGTCTGATCCACTGTCCAAAACGATCAGCGAGATTCTATCTGAAACTGAGCGCACTGGTTCACCTCACCTCGTACTTGATCGTCGTGCCATTAATCCGACGATAGTTTTACGTTTGACGAGAGCCGCTTCATCGCGCGAATTACTCTTGAATGAGCTGGTCACGTTATTACACGAGATGACGAATGCGCATCCAGTCGTGATCTTTGAGCACGAAGAAAAGGAACTGTCGCCAGTGGCTTGTAATAGCGGAGGTGAAAAACAGATTGCGACGATTCGACAACGGTATCAGGCGAGAATCCTGTCGGCAACATCTGATCTGCGAAGAGAGATTCAATCGGCTGCGCCGACTGGAATGTTCTATAAGCTGCGCTCGAAGGAAGAAAAATTTTTTGTTTTTCTAGGTCGGAATAATCATGAACCTGTGCAACGGGAGCAGCTCGAACCCATATTTCGATTGGCAGAAATGGGACTGGCTTTAACCGAAAAACGACGTTTGCTTTCGGCTCGTCCAAAAACCGATGCCACTGCCTCGGAAGCTGCTGCCGATGGTTTTATTTTTGCCAGTCCGGCGATGCGGGCTTTAGTTGACGATATTAAAAAAATTCGTAGCAGCCGGGTGACTGTTTTGATTACCGGAGAATCAGGTACCGGCAAAGAAGTGGTTGCCCGGGCGATCCATAATTTCAGTGATCGCCGCGAAGCTTCTTTCAGTGCTTTCAACTGCACTATCGCTTCGTCTGAGATTGTAACTTCTCAACTTTTCGGACATAAGAAAGGTTCCTTTACCGGAGCCATTGCTGATACGGTGGGAGTTATTAGCAGTGCTCATCGCGGTACTTTGTTATTGGATGAAATTGGAGATTTGGCGCTGGACGTGCAGCCCAAGTTGCTACGATTTTTGCAGGATGGAGAAGTTCATCGCCTGGGTGATAACAAGCCTGCCAATGTGGATGTCCGTGTTGTGGCGGCGACTAATGCAGATTTAGAAAAACTGGTCGCCGAAGGTAAATTCCGCGAAGATTTATACTATCGCCTGAACATCATCCGTTTGCGAATTCCGCCGCTTAGAGAGCGCCGTGAAGAAATTCCGCTCTTGATTGAGCATTATTTGAATTTGTACAGCCAGCAGTCCGACAAGCAACAGATCACGATTGAACGGCGGACCTTGGATCTGATGACGACCTACGACTGGCCCGGAAACGTACGCCAATTAGCCAATGAAATTCAGCGCTTAGTGGCCTACCGGGATTCCGGTGAAGTGATTACAGAGAAGGATTTGTCTCCGGCGATTTTTAATGTGCAAAAACAGGATTTGTTCGAACTGGATTTGACGGTGATGTCACGTGGACTCAGTTCTTTGACCGCAGAGTCTTCTGCACAAAATTCAATCAATATTGAATATCAGCCCGGTGAGAAAACTCTTTCGGAGGCTGTCGATATTTTGGAAAGCCAAATCATTCTGGATTCCATGCGGCGTCATCAGGGTCATCGTGATTCTGTGTGCGAAGAGTTGGGCATTACACGCAAAGGGCTGTATTTAAAACTTCGCCGTTTACCAGGGATTGATCTTTCAGAGTTTTAGCATCGCTTTGTCATTATGGTGACAAACTTTGTGATTGACACCAGGCGCTGCCATGCCTAGACTCAAATTGAGTTTTGGTCAATGTTTGTTACCCACTTGATAATCATTGAGACTGAAAAAGTACCAAAACCAAATCGGTCACTTTGTTATTTCAATTCACCAGACCCTCTAACCAGATCAGACGAAGGACTATGCCGGAGTCCCTAACTCTACCCTCGCCTGTCTTCAACCCCTTTCTCAATTCAATTTTCAGGATGCAGTTCCTGTGTTCACAGGAGCGGTGTTTTTACTGTCTGCGCTTGCGTCCGGGGTAAGTCCACGTGCCTTGCACAGGAATTCGCCTGAAGAATATTTGTTGCTGATGAAGCACCACTTTTGGCTGGATTAAGCGAAGGTGTGCCTTCATTCGCATCTATGTCCGCTTTCGTCTCATTTTGGGAGGTCGCACAAGTGTGTCTGCCCGATCAGGCGAAGGCGATTTTAGGAGATCAATACAATGCAGAAGACTAAGTTACTCATAACTTTGCTTGGCTCACTATTTGTGTGTTGTAGCGTCCTGGCACAGGATGTAGCGAGCGATCAAAAGGCAGGCTCTTTACTGGTGTTTCCGTTGATTACCACTGATGGCAACCTGCGCGATACGCGCATCACCATTAGTAATTTCGGGGTCGGAGCGGCGAACAATGTCTGGGTTCATTTTATCATCATAGATAAGGCAACGTGTCAGCAAGCCGATTTTCCGATCATGATTACAGCCAGCGGGAGCTGGTCGGCGAAAGCTTCAGAAATTTCTCCCTATGATTCAGGCTATTTAATTGCCTACGCGATGGATGGTCGCGGATGCCCCATCCAAAAAAATGTCTTGGTCGGAAATGCCTTTGTGCAAGCTCCCGCCGGATTTTTCCCAGGCGCAGGAGCCATCGCCGATGGTTACAATGCCGAAGCTTTCTGGGCGTATCGCACACCGTTTTGCGATCCGGCCACAGAGGCTGCGTCACTGCGTTTCGATGGACTAGACTACGATAAAATGCCGTATCGTTTTGCGGTGGAATTCCAACGGACGACCTCCGCCCCCGGGCAAACAATTGTCCTCGCTTCGATGGACGGATTAGTGACCACTTCAGAAATTTTGCCGATTACGCAGGAGAGCATTGGGCGGGTGAGCGGATGTGATCTCCATGGCAACGTTATCACCGGAGGCAGCTTTACTGGATTTTTTTCTGGAACTTGCCAGGTCTTCAAAACGCTCACTCAAAACGCGCCGAATGTGTTGGGAGCGACTGGGATTGATGCCTACGCGGTTGCCGGAAGTGGCTTGATGACTTTTGGGTTAGTTGAAGGCGCAGTTGGATTAATGATTACTCCGAAGAATACGAGCGGATGGTCAGGAATTCGACAACTGCATTGTACCGCTACTCAGAATGCCATCTTGCAGGTTCCGGTTTATGCACCGTAAGGCACAGTCCATTTTCTTTTGGTTTGCCCGCCATTTAGTCATTTCTAAACAGCCTTTTTTGCAGGGAGTAATTCCGAACATGAGAATTCTGAAAACAATACTGATCTTTCTGATCGGGCTTTTGATCGTTGCGCAAGCTTCAGTTCAGGCTCAATCGAATCCACAAAACATCACCCTTTCTGACCAAAAGCCAGGATCATTACTGGTTTTTCCGTTATACACTTCAAATATTATTACGCCGACGACACACGATACTCGTTGGACGATTACTAATACTTCAGACGAAGATGTCACAGTTCATTTATTTCTGATTTCAGTGACCGATAATTGCCAGCAAAGTGATCGACCAGTTTGCCTTAAGCGTCGTTGCAGTATGGAATTTCTGGCATCCGATCTTGACCCTGATTCAAGAGGGTACATTCTGGCTCTGGCGATTGATCCGGTGACAGGCATCCCGATCCAAAAAAATGTCTTAATTGGCAATGCGTTTGTAAAGGCGCCGGCTGGAACTATTGCCCTGGGCGGCGGAGCAGTTGAAGGAAATTATGCCGCCGAGTCATTTCGTGCGTATGGTGACCCAGGCGCTGGCAACAGCAGCACTGACCCCGAATTATTCACTTTGCAACTGAATGGAATCACGTATGACCGAGTCGGAAAGATGTTGGGGACGATCATTCAACAACCATCCAGTGCGCCCGGCCAAACCATCGTGACGGTAGGTTTGCGTGGCAGTGTGGCTGAGGCGGATGGTCTTGATGGTGCGGCACAATCAGGGATTGGCTTGGTTCACAACAGTATCGAACGCGGCAGCAGTTTTAGTAATTTTCTATCTGGTAACTGTTTTGCCCGGGCGACGATTGATAGCAGAACTCCGCGCACCATTCCGCGATTGAATACTTTACTAGGTGGAGCTGGTGGCGGTTATGGAATTATGAGAATTCCGATTATCGGCGGGGTTGGGCTATTAATTACGCCACAAAACAATACCCTGGGAGCACCCCTGAGTTTTTGTGGCATTACCCCACTCCACAAAATTACTTTGACGACAGTGACTCTGGAGGTTCCGGTGATTGTACCGCAATGCTAATTTTGAAAAAGCAGATTGACTAAAGACAAAAGCCTCCACTGACAAGGAGGCTTTTGTGCTTTGAGATTGCTTTTGGATAACGATAACGCAGGCGAATGGCTTGCTATCAAAGGCTATGAGCTTTAGACTTTGGCTTTACATTCACTTCACGCTTGATAGTTTGATTTTTCAGGAGGAAAGCAAAAATGTTTCGTAAACCACTCACTGCCTCGATAATTGTTCTTTTATTATTCAGCTTCATGGTTCCCGCTCAGTCGCCAGTAATGGCTCCGGCGAATGGTGAAAAAGTTGATTTGGAAATGATGAAAAAAATCCGTGCCGAAGGGATGGATCATTCAAAAGTCATGGATACCCTGAGCTGGCTCACCGATGTTCACGGCCCGCGTCTGACTGGTTCGCCACAGCTTAAAGCCGCGAACGAGTGGACGAAAAGTCGCTTCACCGAATGGGGCTTGGAAAATGCTCATCTCGAAGCCTGGGGGCCGTTTGGCAAAGGCTGGACGCTGGAACGATTTTCGGCGCAGGTCATTGAACCGACCCCGTTTCCTTTGATTGCTTTTCCAAAAGCCTGGACTCCAGGGACGAATGGCCCCATCAGCGGCGAAGCCATGATGGTCACGATTGCCTCAGAAGCCGATTTTGATAAATATCGTGGCAAACTGAAAAATGCCTTTGTGATGATTGCCCCGATGCGCGAAGTCAAAGCGCATTTCAAAGCGCAGGGTAATCGCCTGACTGAGGAAGACCTTTGGAAATTAGCTTCAGACGAACAGGAAGGCGGCGGTGGTCGTCAGTATCCAGCCGATGTTTTAGCCCGTGCCAGAGCCGACCGGGCTTTCGGACCGAAGCGCACAGCATTTTTAAAATCGGAAGGCGTCGCGGCAATTCTGGATTCCGGTCGCGGTGGCGATGGCGGAACATTATTCGTCCAACAGGGCGGGTCTGCTACGAGACCTGATGAAGTTCCATCGGTTGTTGTAGCCATTGAACATTACGGTCGTATCACGCGAATGCTGGAAAAAGGCATTAAGGTCAAGCTCGAAATGAATTCGCAGGTGAAGTATCACGAGCAGGACAATATGGCGTACAACACTGTGGCTGAAATCCCCGGCACTGACAAAAAAGATGAAATCGTCATGCTTGGAGCGCATCTTGATTCGTGGCATGGCAGCACTGGGGCTACCGACAACGCTGCTGGCTGTTCCGTTGTCATGGAAGCCGTTCGCATCCTGAAAACGTTAGGCGTCCAGCCGCGCCGCACCATTCGCGCTGCCTTATGGACTGGTGAAGAGCAGGGCTTATTCGGATCATCGGCTTATGTCGCGCAACATTTCGGCGAACGTAAACCGCTTCCGCCCACGCCAGGGCAGGAAGAACTGCCGTCGTTTATGCGTCCCCGTGGCCCACTGGAACTCAAGCCCGAACATGCAAAATTAGCTGCATATTTCAACCTTGATAATGGAACAGGGAAAGTGCGCGGCGTTTATTTACAGGGTAACGAAGCCGTTCGCCCGATCTTTCGTGCGTGGTTAGCGCCGTTTCGTGATTTAGGTGCAGCGACCTTAACGATCAATAATACCAGTGGTACCGATCACTTGTCTTTTGATTCAGTGGGACTGCCCGGATTCCAATTCATCCAGGATGAAATCGAATATGATACACGGACGCACCATTCAAATATGGACAGTTACGAACGCATTCAGCCGGATGATATGAAGCAGGCCTCAATCCTGATGGCAGCTTTTATTTATAATGCTGCAATGCGTGATGAGAAGTTGCCACGCAAGGCGTTACCTGTAGCCAGACAACAGGCAGCGGCGCCAACTGTGAATACAGGTGGCGCGGCGGCAGGTGCGAGCAAAACCAATAAATAATTCTCGTCTGTAAAGTGAGACTCTCTTTGTCCCGTAACAGTTTTGATGAACTGTTGCGGGACTTGTTACAAGACCAAACAAATTATGCACAAAGGCAGATTAGAAGCTTTCAGCGATGGAGTGATGGCGATCATCATTACCATCATGGTGTTGGAATTGAAAGTGCCGCACGGGGCGGATTTGACGGACTTGCGTCCACTGATTCCCGTTTTTCTCGGGTACATTCTCAGTTTTATTTTTATTGGGATTTATTGGAATAATCATCACCATCTGTTCCAAGTGGTTTTACAGGTGAATGGCTCAGCGTTATGGGCGAATTTACATTTATTATTCTGGCTTTCGTTGATCCCTTTTGTCACCGGATGGATGGGAGAAAATCATTTTTCGGGTAAGCCGGTTGCGCTTTATGGGGTGGTGCTGTTTTTTTCAGGACTGGCATATTACATTCTGGCTCGCGTTCTGGTCACGCATCACGATAGCGAATCTCATCTGGCACAAGCCATCGGCTCCGACTTCAAGGGGAAAATCTCGCTGGTGGTTTATGCAGTAGCTATTTTAGTTTCAGCCGTCAGCCCCTTGTCTGCCTGTGCGCTTTATGTGTTAGTTGCTATTATGTGGTTGGTTCCAGATCGTCGCATTGAAAAGACGCTCGCTAAATAATTTTATTGCTACAATGATTGCTATGAAAAGATTACTTTTATCTGTGACAGCTCTGATTTTATTGGCTGTCAGCACTTTCGCGCAGGAATTTGAAATCCGTAATTATGATCTCAAAGCGAAGATTGCTCCCGAAGCCAATGCGGTTGAAGTCAGCGCCAAAATGCGCCTCATCAATCTCAACGGCAAAGAATTAGTAGACAAGCTTTTGCTGGGAACCGGAGACAAACCGCGCTTGTCATTTTTTCTCAATCCGAAAACGAAAGTCAGCGCAATGAAAATTGCTGGCGTTGACGTTGCCTTCAAAACCTTCGATCAGCCGCGCCTGGGATTAATGTCAGTTTTTGCTGACCTTACTTCGACCTCCGCTTCGTTGCCGGAATTCGAGGTTGAAATCAGCTACGTCATTAATTCAGAAAGAGGCGTTGGGCTAAGAATTTCAGATTCTGAAAGTTATTTATTACCCAATAGTTTTTGGGTTCCGGTGAGTCATACGCCCTACGCCGATCACGGAGCCGATACTGCGCCATTTACCCTGAATGTGACGACGCCTTCCGGTAAAATTATTTCTTCCGGCAACCGCAAAGATGAACATACGTTTGAGCAGAGCTTAGCGGCTGAACCTTTCTTTTTTGCTGGAAACTATGAAGTGACGACCGCTAACGCCGCCAAAAATGCGAAGGTTGAAATTTATGCCCCGCGCGGGTTGGATGCCAACGGCCAGCAACAATTACAGCGTCTTTCCGACGAAGCCGTAAAAATCGTCAACTATTACAGTGAGTATTTTGCGATGCCGCAAATGGGAGCTTTTCGGATTGTTGTAACTTCTACCACTGGTTTGAATTTCGCAGAATCCGGTGGAGCCTCCATTGATGAAAGTTTTTTTCGTCGTAATGTGCTGGATTTAGGAACAATAGAATTACTGGCTTCAGCGGCAGCGCGTTCGTTTATTGATGGACGAGTTTTGTTGCGTGGACGCGGAGCTGGAATGATGCGCGATGGCTTACCGATTTATATGACTGCAAATTATTTTGGTTCGCGTTTTGGTGACGCCGAACGTAATGCTGCTTTTGAAAGGTATCGCCGAGCTTATGAACCATTAGCGCGTGGCTCTGATACGGCGTTGCTGATGCAAAGTTCTTATGATCGTAACTATACGACTGCGATGTATAACAAGGGCGCTCTCGTGTGGCGGTTGATTGAAAAGAAATTGGGGCGAACAGCTTTTGATGCGTACATTCGCACTATGCTGGATCGTCAGCGCGTAGACGTTTTATCGTTGACCGAATGGAAATCTCCACTATGCCGTGTCGCTCGCTGTGCCAATGTGAAAACTGATTTGTCGGTCAAAGGCGCAGAGATGAAAGATATTTTTTCGCAGTGGATTGAAACTGTCATCGGGCCTGATTTTGCGGTTGGGCAACCGCAGACCGTGGCAACCGGAGTCGAATCTGCCATCGTCAATTTTGGCAGTGGAGATTTAACGGTAGATGTACTTGCGACGACGGAATCAGGCGAAAAAATCAGCCGCTCCGTCGCAGTGAAGGGCGGTGAATACGGCACGATCACGTTTCCAGCCGGAACAAAAATCAGCCGGATCGAGGTTGATCCTGACAAAATTTATCCGCAAAAAGACTACAGCAATGATGTGTTTCCGCGCCGCCCTTCGACCGGAGATTTATACGGACAAGCTGCGCTGGCGTTCGGAAAAAAAGAGTACGCCGCTTCTGAAACAAAATTGAAAGAAGCGTTAACGGCGGATCCAAATTCTTCCATTGTGCTGGCATTACTGGGACGTGTGCAGGCAGTTCTGAACAAAACTGATGAAGCGCAGAAGTCTTTCAACGATGTGTTTAAGCAGGAGCCGATTCTACTTCAATCCTTTGCGGTGGCTCACATGGGACTTGGAAATATTGCGCTACAAAAAAATCAGTGGGTCGAAGCGGCGAATCATTTCAAACAGGTTTCTGCCTCCGAGCAGGATAAATCAATCACGATTGCTGCTTTTGATGGAGCCTTGAAAGCCGAACAGGGCGCGAAGTTAGTTAGCATCTCCGAAGACGTGCGGGGATTCATTAAACAGCTTGACGATGCGTTATTGCAAGGCACAGCAGAAGCACTGATTCCATTGGTCGAAGCCAGCAACCTGCGCGAATTCGTCAAACGTGTAACGGCGAGTAAGCCGACAATTTGGGCGACTGAAATCATGCGAACGGAAGTACTGGATACCGAACGCATTGTCGTAGACACTAACGTCAAAGTGAAAATTGTCGGACGCGAAGGAGCCGGACGCGCGATTTATGTGCTGACGCGCTCAGGCGGTAAATTCAAGCTGAGCGAAGTTCCGGTTTTTGATGTGAAGTGAGGGTGAAATATGTCATTACCTGCTAGATTTATTAACAGCCTGACCAGTGAAGAGTATCTGGAAATCGAAGCCAGTAAAAAATCACGCCACGAATTAGTTGGCGGTGAAATGTTTGCGATGGCTGGCGCAAGCAATGCCCACAATATTATTGCGGGGAATTGTTTTGCGATTCTACGCAATCATCTGCGCGGATCAGGTTGTCGCGCTTACATTGCTGATATGAAAGTAAAAATCGAAGCAGCAGGTGATTTTTATTACCCCGATGTCATGGCAAGTTGTGAGAAGGCTTCGGCTGAAAGTTTATTTTTGACGCAGCCATTTTTGATTATCGAAGTTCTCTCGCATTCGACAGCTAAAACAGATCGCCGTGAAAAATTAGCGGCGTATCGCCAGATCGTCAGCCTTCGAGAATATGTCGTCATTTATCAGGATCAAAAGCGCGCCGAGTTGCACCGAAAAGATGAACGAGGCGCATGGCAATCGGCGATTTTAGGGGAAAATGATGTGGTATATCTGGAATCTTCTCCGAGTGGTGCGCTGACCTTAACGATGAATGATATTTACGAAGATGTTGAATTGACAGAATCCTAAGTCGAATCGAAAGTGAGTTTCTTCAATGAGCCTAACTTTATATTTCATGCGGCACGGTGAAACCGAATACAGTAAAAGTGGCGGTTTCTGCGGCGACCTTGACCCCGAATTGACTTCAACCGGAAATCAAATGGCGCAGGAATTTGCTGCTGCTTATCAGTCTCTGCCGTGGTCAGCAATTTATTGCAGTCCGATGAAAAGGACGATTGCGACGGCGCAGAAACTCGGCGATATAACAGGGCTTACTTTGCAGCTCCGTGATGGATTGAAAGAAATAAAATACGGTGCATGGGAAGGTTTGACCGCAGAAAATGTGAAGGAAAATCATCACGACGAATACCAGCGATGGATGACGGAACCCGCGTGGAATGCGCCTCCGGGCGGTGAGACATCCATTGAAATTGCGAATCGTTCTTCCGCCATCATTTCAGAAATCGTCCATCAATTCGCGGACGGAAATGTTTTGATTGTTTCGCACAAAGCAACAATTCGGATCATTCTTTGCAGTTTACTCGGCATTGATTTAGGGCGCTATCGTGACCGCCTGGATGCTCCAGCCGGATCAATCAGCGTGATCAAATTTGGACAATACGGCCCACGTCTGGAACGTTTGGGAGATCGTTCGTATATGAGCGAAGAATTGCAGGCTTTGCCGGGAACTTAGCATCTGCCGTCTAATTAAAGTTCGACGCCTTAATAATCAAATGAAGCAAGATTTCAAAATAATTTTGGCAAGTATTGTTTTGCTCTTAACTACGATACAAGTTGCAAGTTGTTCGTTTCTTGATCTCTCTGATGGCTGCGGAAATGAGGTGATACAAGAGATTGTCTCGCCTGATAAAAGACTTAAGGCCGTAATATTTCAACGTGATTGTGGTGCAACAACTGATTTTAGTACCCAAGTGTCTATTCTTGATGCTGGTGAAAAACTTCCTCCTCAAGGCGGTAACGTTTTTGTGTGCGATTCTAGTCACGGCAAGGCTCCGGCTGGTGCTGGTGGCGGCCCGCCAGTGGAAGTAACTTGGATAGCCAATGATGCTTTAAAAATTATTCATGACACAGATGCGCGAATCTTTTTTGCAGCCAACAAATATAAAAATGCCGAAATTGTCTATGGCAAGAAAGACTTCTGATCGTCAGAAAACGTCGAACAGTTATTGTAACGGAGCGGCGTAACTATTCGGCAAATTTTCTTTCAAGGTTACAACGCCGCTCGTTGATTATGGCGTTCACTTTCCCCTCAACATAAAAAATATCTCATCCCTGTGCCAACCAAATTTCGTAGGTAGTGTCTATAGCTACGACAGAAAGAATTGGAGTACGTTTCCTGTGACCAATGAAGACGAATTGATTCAGCGTGCACAACTTGGAGATCGAGAAGCCTTTGGTGTGCTGCTGCGTTCCTATCAGCGGCGCATTTATTCGCTGGCGTTGCACTACACGCGGAATCCGATGGATGCGGAAGATTTGTCGCAGGAAGTATGGATGAAAGCGTACCGTTCGTTAGTAAGTTTTCGTGGAGAAGCGAGTTTTTATACGTGGCTCCGGCAAATCACGATTCGTACATTGCTCAATCAGCAACGGGCAAGTTTTTGGTTGTTCGGCAAAAAATCAAATCAGCGAATTGCCTTGGAGGATGTCGAACTGCCTCACTATACCGAATCCAGCTTGCATGATCGTTTGTTATTGGAGCAAGTCAGGCAAGTGCTGGATACGTTGACGCCACGTGAACGATTAATCTTTTTGCTGAAACATCAGGAAGGCATGACCTACGAAGAAATTGCTGATTCCTGCGGCGTCTCCGTTGGGACCATCAAAAAAGCCTTGTTCCGTACGGTCGCAAAACTGCGCGATCAGTTAGGCGTGAAGCTGAGAGTAAGACCGACTGAATTGCCGCTCAGAGAATTCCCGGAAAGTGACGGCGCGAAATGTTAATTCATCCAATGAGGTGGAGCGATATGAAAAAACACGATTGCGATAAAACGCAGAAACAATTTGCGAATTGGCTGTTTGCTGATTCATCAGCAGCACTTGAATTTGATGAATGCCAGCTTTGTCATGAGCAATATCTGACGCTTAAAAATTCGCTTGGACAATTCGATCAGGCGTGCAGTGTAATGATGCCGGAAGAAAATTATTGGAGCGGCTACGAGGCAAAATTGTGGACGAAATTAGCGGCGGAAAATCAAACTGCCACAAAGAAAATTAACCTTTGGCGGCCGCGTTGGATCGTTCCAGTAGCTGCCGGTATAGTACTGATTTTATTGGCTGTTTTGAATCTTAGCGCCGTCAAAAAGCCGGAAGAAAAAATATCGGTGCAAGTCGCTCAGGCAAAGCCACA
>JAYVRW010000248.1:0-4582 GCA_043775925.1 Blastocatellia bacterium | reverse complement strand
GCATGGAATCACACCCCACAAGCACAATTGAAAACACAAATACTAATATTATATAGCCCAAGAAATTTTTCATTTTTTCCCTCCGTAATGTCGCTCAGAGTTACGACTTCAGCCGTGACAAAGCGCCCGCTGCGCGGTCGGTTTCACGCCTCAAGGCGTAACTCTAAACTTTTTTTACTTTGCTCAACCGCTTAGATGCAGCTATTTTCCGGCAATTTTTTTGCCTACTTTTTTGACAGCATCTCCGACTTTGCGTCGCGCTGTGCCAATACTTTCCTGCACTTCACCGGCGGCACGCTCCGCTTCTCCTTCACGTTCAAGTTTTTTGTTATTGGTCATTTCGCCAACTTTATCCTTGATAGCGCCTTTGATTTTCTTGCCCTTGCCTTCAACTTCGTCTTTGTTCCACATAATTAATTCTCCTGCTTGATGATGGTATTACTACCTGGTTCTGGCGAAAATGCAAGAATTCGCACGGTGACGAGTTCACGCCCTTAAGACGTGCGAGCTTCCGCAATTTTTTCGCAATAACTTGATTACCTGTTAGTAACTACTCAACCAAGTGCAAACTCCATACCATAAATATTAATTGTAATAGCTTGGATTGTTTATTGGGGAAAAGCCTGGATCGCAGACACACAATACACCGCGTGTATTGTGATAATACAAAGCAGTAAAAAAGCACGTCCTTTAAGTTACAACCCATCACTAAGATATAGGCATATAAATTGCAGTAGTTAGAATCGTAGTTAAAATTGTGTAGCTTTAGAAATCATTGAAGATTATGCAGTTTCAAGTGTAGTTAAAAATTCAATCATAAGATAAGGAAATTTAGATGAGCATCGTTAACAATATCAGCGAAATTCGCGCCCGTGCCCGCCAGAAAATCGAGGACGGAGCCGTCACCAATAATTATGGTCTCAACAAAGATCAGGCCGTGGCAGTGTTAAATGAAGCGTTGGCAACGGAATTAGTCTGCGTCCTGCGCTACCGCTTTCATTATTTTGCGGCGACTGGAATTAATTCTGCCGGGGTTGCCGAGGAATTTCTGGAACATGCCAATGAGGAACAAATGCATGCAGATCAAATCGCTCAGCGTATTAAACAGCTTGGTGGTAAACCTGAAATGAGTCCTCAGTTTATTGCTGAACATAGCCATAGCGAATATGTTGAAGGCACCTCGCTGGCAGATATGATGCGCGAAGATTTAATTGCTGAGCGCATCGCTATCGAAACCTACCGCGAGATGATTAATTATTTTGGAAATAAAGACTCAACTACGCGTCGGATGCTGGAAGAGATTCTGGCTAAAGAAGAAGAACATGCGGATGAATTATCCGACCTGCTTTTTGCGGTTGTCCCGGAGAGCGGCAAAGAAGACGGCAAGCTTTATTTCAAAGATGAAGCCAAGGTCAGAGTAAAAAATCAAACTACTAAAAAGCACGGAAAATCGAAGCTGGTACATAAAAAGAAAAGCGCCTCTGCCAGATAGCAGCGTCCACGCCAAGGCAGTACCATCTGCGATAACAGGTGGTATTGACACGGTTACAGATAACTTATGCTCACCACTAAATTAAATGTTGGGGTAACTCAAGAAAGTAAAAATACGCCTGACTTAATACCAGTAACATTAATCTACGAGATAGCCAATGGTGATGAACAATCCTTAGCCGATCTTTATGACCTGACAAAGCATATTACTTATGGATTAGCCCTCAAGACAGTAAGAGACCCAACGGTAGCCGAGGAAATTATCTTAGAAGTGTATCATCAGATTTGGAAACAAGCGTGTAACTTTAATGCCGACCGAGGCACACCATTAGCGTGGTTAGTCACGATTACACGCAACCGTGCGATTGATCGCTTGCGTCAGGAAACCAGGCTGAAGTACCGATACCAACCACTGGATAAAGCGCTCTTTTTTACCTCAAACAACGAAAACCCGGAGGCTGACAATATCTTTCAAGAGTATGGTCAATATGTACGGGTGGCATTGGCGCAACTTCCGCCGGGGCAACGTGAAGTTTTGACGATGGCCTATTATTTTGGTATGACACAAACAGAAATCGCGGCGCAACTGAGCCTTCCACTGGGAACCATCAAATCAAGAATTCGCTATGGATTAATGCAGGTTAAGCAAGCCCTACTGCAAGTTAACCCGCTTGAAACAAGTATCTCCTCAATCTTTAATATCCGGCTTCAGCACTAACGCCCAAAAAATCGCTCACATCTTTCCGGTCGGAGAAGCTGCAACCAACGGTGTTTCATTGTCATCCGCTTCCACATTTTCCAGCGATTCTGCTTCTTTGCGCAACAAGCTGTATAAGCGCGGGCGATAAATACCAAGCAAACTGGCGGCGGCTTGCTTATTTCCTCCCGTCCGTTTGACGGCAGCATGCGCCAGATTCACTTCTATTTGTTTGAATAATTCGTTCATTGGCGTATGCGGTTCCGGCTCAGGAACTTTGCTAATGATGAGGGTGCATAACTCTTCAATCGTCTGATCCACAGCTCTAACGGGTTGGGGCGCACTGGCAGGAACCGGCTCCACCGCCGAATCCGCCGGAGTCACGGGAATGACTGAATTTGTGAGGGCAGCAGAAGCCGTGGTCGAAACTGGAGAAATAATCGTCTGTTGCTTAAACGGTAAATGATAAGCTTCGATGCTCTCCCCACGGCACATCAGGACGGCGCGCTCTAAAGCATTTTGTAATTCACGCACGTTACCGGGCCAGTGATAATTGAACATTTGTTCGTACGCCTGTTCAGTAATGCTCGTAATATTGCGGTTGTAGCGTTCAGCGTACCGCTGCCGGAAATGATCCGCCAGCAAATGAATATCTTCCAGTCGCTCCCGCAAAGGAGGGACACGAATTTCAATAGTATTCAGGCGGTAATATAAATCTTCGCGCAAATGCCCACTACTGAGAGCTTCAAGCGGATCACGGTTCGTCGCAGAAATCAGGCGAAAATCTGCTTCCAACGGTTTTTCGCTGCCGACCCGAAAATAAACTCGCTCCTGTAAAACCCGTAGCAATTTCGGCTGCAACTCCAATGGCATTTCACCAATTTCATCCAAAAATAAACTGCCTCCGGTAGCACGTCCGATCAAACCAACTTTGTCCGCGTGAGCGCCGGTAAAAGCGCCTTTGGTATGCCCGAACAATTCTGACTCAATTAGTTCTTTTGGTAACGCCGCGCAATTGACCTGCATCAGGGACTTTTTGGCACGATGACTTCGATAATGAATCGCACTGGCGACCAGTTCTTTGCCGGTGCCGGATTCACCAATAATCAGGATATTGGCTTCAGATTCTGCAATCCCTTCGATGGTTTCATACACAGTTTCCATCGCTTTACTTCTGCCAATAATATCAAAATACGAACTGCGTTCAGCGAGCTGACCTCGGAGCCGCGTCAGTTCCTGATTCTGCTGGCGACGTTCAAGCGTCTTCTCTAACAGAATCGCCAGCTCATCAAAATCAACCGGCTTTTCAAGAAAGTAAAAGGCTCCGGCTTTCGTGGCAGCCACCACTTTTTCCACGGAACCATAGCCAGTAATAACGATGATTTCAGTGCCGGGGGATTTCTCTTTACTCTGTCTGACCAGATCAATGCCGGCAATGTCCGGGAGGTTCAGATCGGTTAACGCCACATCAATATTTTGTTCGGCAAGAATGCGTAGCCCTTCTTCTCCTGTGGCAGCAACGATGACATCAAAATCCTGCTCGGTGAGATTAAATTGCATGAGTCGGCGTAAGGCGGGATCATCATCAACTACTAAAATCTTTGCAATGGGCATATCTTTCCTTTGCGCTCTTCCAATCGCCGTCACGCGATTCATGATAAAATTTACTCACACTAAAATTTTAATTTCCCGATTCGTCAGGTTCGCCGCCACCAGCGCCAGTTCCGCTGGTTCGACGGGTTTCGGTAAATGCATCTGAAAGCCTGCGCTCAAGGCGCGAATGCGGTCTTCCATGCGACCAAAAGCAGTCAGGGCGATGGCGGGAATAGCGCCTCCCTGCTCTGGCAATAAACGGCGAATTTTACGAATCAACATATAACCATCTTCTTCCGGCATGCTGATGTCAGAAACCAGCAGGTCGGGAACCCGATCTAGCTGGGTAATGATGTCAAAAGCTGCCTGCGCAGAATCCGCCTTCAGCACTTCTGCTCCATGTTGTCGCAGGATTTCTGCTACTAATTCACGAGCGCTTGGTTCGTCATCTACGACGACGACCGTTAAGCCCTGGAACGCCACTGAAGATAACAGTGGTTCAGGAAACGAATTATCTTCCGTCTGATTGCTTTCAGATGCAAGCTGGACAGCTTCCTCTTTATTTGGTAAACGCACCGCGCGATACGGTAAATTAACGGTAAACGTAGCGCCTTGATTTTCACCTGCGCTCGAAACCGACACCGTACCGCCGTGCAATTCAACAATATGCCTGACCAGAGAAAGCCCCAATCCCAAGCCTCCTTTCCGGTGTCCGCTGGATGCATCGGATTGCCAGTAACGATCAAAAATAAAAGGTAAATGTTCTGTCCTGATCCCGCATCCGGTATCTGAAACGGTAAT
>JAYVRW010000247.1:0-4585 GCA_043775925.1 Blastocatellia bacterium | reverse complement strand
ATGTTTAAATTACGATGTCATCTGTTCACAGTCAAGTCTCTCGTAAATACAAATTTTCGGTTTTTACTTTTTGCGCTAATCGCATTTGGAATTGGATTCGCACTGACTGGGTGGGCAAAGGTAGGACTGTCATCCACCGCTGCGAATACTAAAAAATCAACACAATCTGTAACCAATACACACAAACTGGTAGCTTCGTATTACAGCGTCAGAGAAAATCTACAAGCAACACTAATGCTGAGTAATCAAGGTCCAACGCAACTTCCAGTTCGAGTTCATTTGTTCAGTCGGGGCGGGACGCAGTTTGATATACCTGCAATTACTTTGGCCAGTCACGAAGTTAGAGCAATTGATCTAGGACAATCTATCTCATCAGGATCATCTTTTGAGGACGGAAGCGTGGAAGTTGATTACGAAGGTCGCACACTGGAACTAGGGTTCAGTCAAGTATAGGGTGACGGAAAAAAGGGGTATAATCGCAGGATAAGGGGAAATATATCGTGAGTTTAGAAAAAGCGGAAGAAGAGAAGTTGCGGGAGATCATCGGGAAGCGAAGTAGTAAGGCGGAAATCGTCAAACGAGCGTATGTGCTGCTGAGTCTGGATGAAAAGGGAGAAGGTGCTAAGAAATCGGATGAAGAAATCCGACAAGACTACCAGGTCGGGCAACGAAGAATTGAGCGGATGCGCAAAAGATTTGTGGAAAAAGGGTTTGAGGTGACACTGGCAGGAAAACCCCAAACGAAGTTTCGAGAAAAGAAAATCGACGGGAGAGTCGAGGCGAAGTTAATCGCGTTGCGGTGTACGGAAACGGGAGCCGGAAAGCCAAAATGGAGTTTACGCTTGCTGGCAGAAACTTTAGTCGCGAATGGAGAAATCGAATCCATTTCGCACGAAAGTGTGAGACAGACGCTAAAAAAAATGAACTCAAGCCGTGGCAGGTGAAAGAGTGGATCATCCCGCGAGCCTGTAAAGCAGATTGTGTAACTGCCCGTTTTACAAATAGGGAGTCAGTTCCGTAATAACCTTCGTCGGTGCTTTCATCGTCTCTTCATTCTACCAGATTCTTTATGCCGACCTACTTAGATTGAGCCATGAAAAGTTCCTATGGTTAAGTTTAGAATTTTATCGATCTATCGATTATTGGCAAGATCTAGCCCTAAATGTTGCTCCTACCTTCGGTAATGAAGTAGGATTTCTGCGTAAAGCTGAACCAAAGTTCCACCCAGCTTGACCGGATCTTTGGTCACCAGCATTATCGCCCCATTTATGCCAAGCTATTGCTAGTCCTTGACTATGGGTACCTCCTGAAATATACGCAGTTATATGATGAGTTATATCTCGATTCAGGGCGATTGCTTCCGCATTAGCTCCAGGATATTCACCTGTATCTCTATATTCTTGCTTAAACCCACCTTCTCCTCGATTAGTATTATCTGCTGTGAGTGGGATACTATTAGGATTGCTTCGTAATGTATCCAACCAGTTTGTACCTCCTGCCCAGCCTCTAAACCATAATGCAGAAAGTATTGACGGGCCAATACTCTTACCAATATAAAGTTCACTAAATTGTTTATCGAATTCTTTTACCGACCAACCAGGACGTTTTGCATCATAAACTTGATCTGCAATAGCTTGAGCAATATTTCCCATTTCAATACATGCTGATTCAAAAGTTGCACGTATAGTCATACTGATACTGTCAGTAATCACCTGAGGAGTTGTGGTTTGGAGGGTTCCCAGGATACCTCCACCTGAAACAACCGAAACAAATTCAGTCGCATAAATCGGCTCAGCAAGCTTATCAGTGTCAAAGTCTTCGCCATCAATCTTGAGACCTGATGATGTTCCCGGGATAATTTTCACGCGCCGCGTACCTGCCCATCCGCCATTGCCTGTTGGTTTGCCATTGCGTGAAGTCGCAGAAGAATTGGCAGAACTTAGAAGGTTAGAGCTTTCCTCGTCATAGCCCGTCAAGCTCTGCGAACTAACGCGCATCCAGACAATGCCGCCCATTCGAATGCTATTATTGAGCGAACTACAACTGACTTTGACATAGCCCTCGTAACAAACAGTACTCTGCCCGGGCTTCTGATTGCCGCCGCCACCCGGATAGAATTGTCCCGTATTCGTAACATACGTGGAAGGATCAGGATGTCCGAACATGCCTGCCTGATACTGCGAAATATACGTTGAAGTCGCCGCTTTTCCCGTGGTTCCCTGCGCATCTACCCATTTCGTCTCTGTGCTGGTGTAATCTATCGTGTTATGCGGATCACGATGCACAAATGTCACCTGCCCAGTTCCAGCAACGATTTCCTGTCGTGCAAGTAATTGCCCATTGCCAAAAACTGATGTTTCTGTCTTTGTTCCCGTAGCGGAAATAATACTCAGGTGTTTTCCGCCTAACACTTTAGAGAATAAATAGTACTCGTTATAGCTTCTGACTAAATTTCCGTCGCCATCGTAGTACTTGGAAATCGCCGGGTCTATTTCGGCTATAATTCGTCCCGCCGCATCAAACTTATCCGACCTTAACGTTGTCAAAGCTGGTTGTCACTGACCCACTGTCTGAGCCGGAGATGATTTTATTATTCAAATATTGCGTCGAACTACTAAAAGTTGTTCCTGTCGCCATCCACCAATACCTGCCGCCGCGTGAGGTCTGATTGCCTAAATAATCGTGCGACATCGTGAGGTAATACTGGTTGGCAAACGTGTCTCCATTGGCACTAGTATAATTCAGACTGCCAATCGGGTTGTTATAATCAAAATACCGATCCAGCAAATGATTATTCGGATTTGTCACCTGATTCAACCGATTATCAGCATAATAGCCATAATTCGCATTGATGGAACCGGATTGAAAATTATTCACGCGCATCATGCTGTCATAGCCCATTGAGGCAGTGGTTGCACCAGAGGTCAGAGCTTTTGTTTGATTGCCAGCGCGGAAGGCAACACCGCTGACATAACTCGTGATCCCCGCAAACGATGAGCCTGTGATAGCAGTTGTGCGTCCCGTTAAATCGTAAGCATAACTGATGCTGTCATTGAAGGGATCAGTAATTTTCTTGAGTTGTCCAGTGGCTTGGTAATACTCATAGTTGATAGCAAAACTTCCTGATAGCCCCGTCAACGTGCGCGATTCCGATGTCAGCCGACTCATAGTGTCGTAGGCATAATTCGCCGTCCCCAGCCCACCTGTCATCGTCAGGCGATTGCCGTTTACATCAAAAGTAAAGCTCACATTCGGAGTCGCTTCCACGCCACTCGGAGGAGTTCCATAATTGATATTCGTGGTCAGTCCACGCGCATTATAAAGTAGTGTCGCATTCGCTCCACGTGCATCGGTGGATTTCTTGAGCGAACCATCGTTGTAATATTCGAGTGCCGTGTACGGCGTCGCGCCGGATTGTTGCGGTGCTTGCTTCTGCGTGACGCGTCCTAAGCCATTAAAAATAGTCGTCGTTTGCTGCTTTGTGGCGGAATTGCAATTGCCTGCGGGACAGGTGGAATAATCTAGGAATTCCCCTGCTGCTTGCAGCGTGTATGATTTGCGCTCTAACGGCTTGGTCACAGTCGCGGTGGTGGAATAAACAGATGTACTGTTCATATTCAGCACTTCGGTTTTATCCACTTGCATGGCGTTATCAAGCCAGGCATCGCTGATTCTGCGCGTCTTGCGTCCAACTTCGTCGGTGATAGTAACGGTCGCTTCTCCCGTACAACCGCAGCCGCCGTATTCATACGTCATCGTCGAGCCGTCCTGATGCGTGGTGACAAGAGGGCGTCCTTTGTAATCATAGCTCTGCTGTGACCAGACGTAACCTGCCACGTCATCGCCTATCGGCGTCCAGACACTATTGATTTCTGTCGGGTTCGAGGTTTGGACGGTTTGACCGATATTATTAAAAACATTATAGACCGAACGATTGCCGCCTGTACTGCCGGGATGCGCGCTGACACTGGCTCTTGTGCGCCCGTGTCCGTCAAAAACTGTCGTCGTGTAAAGTTCCGTTCCGGCGTCATCGGCTTTCGTAAAGCTTTGAGAAAAGACCAGCGCGGGATCAAAGGCAAGGGGTGTAGCTCAGCGTGAACTGATTATCAACGCGCTTCACTCGTCCGTATTGATCGTACGTCGTAACGATCCCTTTATCAGTATTGGCGGCAATCATCTTTGGATTCTGCGTGCGGGTGACGGCTCCGAGGTCGTAGCGATATTTGACCGTCGCAAGATTTCCATCAGGATCAGTCACGGTCGTTGGATACGCAAACGTATTCGTGATCGCTGCATTATCCGAAAATGAATCCGTGTAACTGATTAAATTTTTACGTCCGAAGCGTATAGGCAGTAGCTCCGCTGCGGGCATAATGCAAGGCGTAATCCATGACTGGCAAACCAACATTGAATCCGGTGCCGGGATTCCCCAATAAATAATCACCCCCCGTTGAGAATCATGCCACCAGACGATTTCACCCACACATATGTGAATCAGGGGTTGAAATATCTGTTGACCTGTAAGGACTTACAACCTCGAAAAAGCTGAAGCAAGCGCAGCTCGCGTCTGTAACTCCTTTATTTT
>JAYVRW010000246.1:0-16905 GCA_043775925.1 Blastocatellia bacterium | reverse complement strand
ACTGCGTGCGGGCTTCTGCATTAGAATCTTAGTTGCCAACTTTTACGAACATGATGACGAGCGCGAAGATGACGCAGGTTTCGACGAAGGCGAGACCTAACAACATCATCGTTTGAATTTTTCCGGCGGCACCAGGATTACGCGCTGCGCCTTCGCAAGCGGCAGCGGCGATTTTACCGTGACCAAGAGCGGCGACTCCGGCGGCGATTCCGATACCCAGACCGGCTGCCAGATAACCGTAACCTTTATCAGTGACTCCGCTGCCGCTTTGTGCGAACGCAGGCATGACAGTGAAGAGCATTCCGACGACTGCTAATAAAAACTTTTTCATGATTTTTCCTTTGCAAGTAATGTTAACTGAAAAAGATGTTGAGCATTGATTCAGGAATAATTTCGACGCCAGGGATTCGATTACTCTTTTGGGAAAGGCAACGCTCCATCAACGTTTCAAACAGCAATAAGAATCAAATCAAACATCCGAGGTACGACAAGCATTTCGCCTGTCAAATTATGCGGCAGGCGAGACGCCTACCGTACATAAAACTTAATGCGCGTGCGCGTCATGTCCGTGACCAGGCTCGTGTTCGTGATGCGTCATTTCTGCAATGTACAGCATCGAAAGCACGATGAAGATAAATGTTTGCAGCACGCAAGCCAATAAAGACAAAGGCATCAGGAACATCGGCACGATCCAGGGGACTAATCCGTTTAGAACGCCACTGACCTGTTCTTCGCCGTAAATGTTACCGAACAAGCGCAGGCTCAAACTCAGGATACGCGCCGAATGGCTGACCAATTCGATCAAAAACATCAATGGTGCTAACCACATCACAGGCCCCATAAAATGTTTTAAATAACCGCCCAGCCCATTTTCTTTGATGCCGATAAAGTTGTAATAAAGGAACGAAGTAATCGCCAACGCCAGCGTGAAATTCAAATTGGCGGATGGCGAGATCAATCCTGGAATAAATCCAATCAGGTTCGAGACTAAAATCAATAACGCAAACGTAGCGATGACAGGGAAGTGCTTCAGTCCTTTTGAGCCGATCAGCTCCGTTAATAAATTGCGTACGGCTTCGACGCCGACTTCCAGCGTTTGCTGTTTGCCACTCGGCGATTGCGTAGAAAGTTTGCCGCGCAAAATCGTCAACACGACAACGGCGATGAAGGCGACGATGGCAAACATTACAACGTGGGTTGGAATCGCCAATTGTCCTGACGCCACATATTGATCGTAGCTCATGCCTTCACCCGGCCAATGCTCAGCGCCGAAAAGAAGTTTCATCCCAGGAATCTGATAGATCGCAGGCATGATGGCGGATTCTAACGAATAAGCCGTGTGACCCAGCAGGTGATTAACCTGCTCGACCAGCCAGGGAACGTGGTGTCCCTCGGCGGCGTGACCTGCTGCTTCACCGTGTTCTGCTGCTTTGGTTGCGCCTTCAACGACGTGTTCCGTTGCTCCGTGCTCTTGTAAAATTGCTAACAACATAAATGCTTAGTCTTGCGAATTAAATGCCTGATAAAAAGCTTCGATCATCGCGGCTCCCACAAACGTCGAGAAGCCACAACCGATGCCCAGTAAATTAAAATAACCTGATTTCGCTGCAATGCCGATAATTAGCGCTACGACGATCAAGCGAAAGAAAAATTTCATCGCACGGGGAACTGACGGATTGCCGGTTGACGAAGCGAATTCAAGCATCGCTTTCGTGCTCGCGCTTAACCAACGTTCGTTGAATAAACTGAGCGCACCGCCGAGGGCAAATCCTGCCCCCATTTTCATTCCGGCGAAGGTCAATGCGATGACGGTTCCAATCACGATTAAAATAAGAGTGATGGTTCGCAATCGCTTTTCAAAGTTCACATCTGATTCAAGTTCGGTGCTGTGTTGGATTGGGTTGTCGTGAACCATAACTGTAGCTTCCAAAAATCAGACCAATTTAAACCGTGAATCTTAGCGTTTAGCTGTTTCGATGTCCAGCAGTAAGAATGGAATTTTGCGCGGAATTGACCAACCGCAGGCGTTGGTGTAATTTGAAGCTTATGCACCCGTAGCTCAGATGGATAGAGTGTCAGCCTCCGAAGCTGAAGGTCCCGCGTTCGAATCGCGGCGGGTGTACCAGATTTTCATAATGTTCTTCGTTAAAGGGATGCCAATGGTTATCCCTTTTTTTGTTGGTTTGAGTTGAGCAAATTAAAATATACGAAAGACACGAAACGCGTATGACGCAAGCAGAAAATGATCAGATATTTTCCGACTACGCCGTGAAGTTATCGGACCTCGGCAAGAATTTTTACGCCAGAGGTTGGGTGCTTGGCACGAGTGGTAATTTCAGCGCCGTCATCAGCCGTGAGCCTTTGCAATTGGCAATCACTGCCAGTGGCAATGACAAGGGAAATCTGACCTCCGAACAAATTTTACAAATTGATGGATCAGGCAATATTACTAAGGGTATTGGCAAGCCGTCGGATGAAACAAAATTACATCTGGTCGCGGTCAGGCAGCGCGGCGCGGGAGCCGTTTTGCATACGCATTCCGTTTGGACAACTTTGCTTTCCAATGCGTTTGCTAAAGACGGTGGAATGAAAATTTCCGGCTACGAAATGCTGAAAGGTTTAGCGAGGGTCAAAACGCACGAACACGAAGAATGGTTGCCGATTGTTGAGAATTCGCAGGACATGGATGAATTGGCAACAAAGATCGAGGCTATATTAGAAAAATTTCCTACGGCGCATGGCTTTTTGCTGCGCGGACATGGGCTTTATACCTGGGGACGTGACCTCACCGAAGCAAAGCGGCACATTGAAATTTTTGAGTTTTTGTTGGAAGTAACAGGGCGAACTTATTTCGCAAAGTAAAAGGTAAAAATTATGGCTATCGTAACAATCCCGGACGAAAATAGAACGATCAAAGACCTGGCTGAAATCAAGGAATATTTAGCCAGCATCGAGATTGACTACGAACAATGGAAACCGTCGCAGCCACTCACTGCCGATGCGACTACGGAAGAAATTCTGGCGGCATACGCTGAGGATATTAACGTCCTCAAGGAAGAAGGCGGATACGTGACGGCGGACGTCATTGATGTTTTGCCGACGACTCCAGGCTTGCCGGAAATGCTGGCGAAATTCAAATCTGAACACTGGCACGATGACGACGAAGTGCGCTTTATCATTGAAGGTCGAGGAGTTTTTCACATCCATCCTGGCAATGGTGTCGTCACTTCGATTGAAGTCTCCGCCGGAGATTTAATTCGTGTGCCGGGTGGAACTCTGCATTGGTTTAATTTGTGCGAAGAGCAGCGCATTCGAGCGATTCGATTATTTGTTGATCCGGCAGGCTGGGTTCCGCGCTACACCGAAAGCGGCGTCGCTGAAAATTATCAACCGATTTGTTTTGGCGCGGCTTATTTTCCTTCGACTATTCCTGCGCAGTAGGATGTTTCATGAATTCATCCGTCAAAGTTATTTTGCTCGACATCGAAGGCACGACTACGCCAATTGATTTTGTGTTTCAGGTTTTATTTCCCTACGCACGAAATCACATGCAGGATTTTTTAGCACAGCATTGGAATGAAGCGCAGGCAGAAATCACGCAGCTAAAATCAGAACACGTGGAAGATGCGCGAAATGGCTTGAAGCCGCCTGCGTTGGACTCATCACAGCAGTCCGTAGTTGCGTATATTCATTGGTTAATGGATCAGGATCGCAAATCTACGCCGCTGAAATCGTTGCAGGGGAAAATCTGGGAAGAGGGATACAGCAGTGGAGTCTTAAAAAGCCAGCTTTTTTCAGATGTCCCGAGGGCTTTTGAAAGTTGGCAGCAACGCCTCTGTATTTTTTCTTCCGGCAGTGTCCTCGCGCAAAAGTTGCTTTTCAGCTACACAGATTTTGGCGACTTGAGCAAATTCATTAGCGGTTGGTTTGATACCAACATTGGTAACAAACGCGAAGCCGCAAGCTATCAGCGGATCGCGGGGGTGTTAGAAAGTGAGCCAAATGAAATTTTATTTGTTTCTGACGTGACCGCTGAACTTGAAGCCGCGCAAGCTGCCGGAATGCAAACGCGGCTGTCCGTTCGTTCTGGTAATCCTCCTCAACCAAACGCGCAAAATTTTCAATCCATCACTTCATTTGATGAGCTTTAAACGCTCAGCTTGACACGTTGAAATCTCAGCCCGTAAGATGGTGACTTATTCGTTTTTTGTTGTTTACAGGCTCGCCCCTACTTATTCAAGGAGTAATTCACAGTGGCAAATCCCGAAGTTGCGAAGAAAATTTGGCATAATGGAAAATTTATTGATTGGGACAGCGCGAATATTCACGTCATGTCGCACGTCATTCATTATGCTTCGTCAGTATTTGAAGGCATTCGTTGTTATTCAACTCCCAACGGGCCAGCGGTCTTTCGCTTGCGCGAACACATTCAACGACTTCGCAATTCGGCGTACATTTTTAGAATGGAAGTTGATTTTTCCATTGATGATTTGGTGAATGCCTGCCTTGAAACCGTTCGTATTAATGAATTTCAGGAATGCTATTTACGTCCGATTATCTTTCGCGGCTATGGGCCGTTCGGGGTAAATCCGATGGGCAATCCGATTGAAACGTACATTGCGAGTTGGGTCTGGGGCAAATACCTCGGAGCTGAAGCGATGGAAGAAGGTGTAGATGTTTGTGTTTCCAGTTGGGCGCGAATGTCCTCGAATTCATTGCCTGCGACAGCAAAGTCAGCAGCAAATTATATGAATTCGCAGTTAATTAAAATGGATGCGATTAAGAACGGCTACGTCGAAGGAATTGCGTTGGATAGCCAGGGCAACGTCAGCGAAGGCAGTGGCGAAAATATTTTTATCGTCAAAGATAATATTCTTTATACACCTCCGATGAGTTCGGCTGTCCTGCAAGGAATTACGCGGGATTCGGCGATGCAACTGGCTAAGCTTTTAGGCTACGAAGTGCGTGAACAGGTGATGCCGCGAGCTTCGTTGTATATCGCAGACGAAATATTTTTTACGGGGACAGCCGCTGAAATCACTCCGGTGCGCAGCATTGATAAAATTAAAATTGGCAACGGAGCGCGTGGCCCCATCACGGCAGCGCTGCAAAAAGAATTCTTTGCGATCACTTCTGGCGAGAAAGAAGCGCCGGGTGATTGGTTGACGTTTGCGAAAGAGTAACTACTGAAACATGGAACAACCTGATATTGAAACAAGGGGCGGCGTTTCGCCCCTTTTGCTTATTTTTATTACGGTTTTAATTGATCTGATCGGCTTCGGGATGGTCGTTCCACTACTGCCGTTTTATGCCTACGACTTGGCTCCACATTACAGTCCGCAAACAGTGAATCTACTGATTGGTGTCATTATTGGAGCCTATTCCTTCGCTCAATTTTTCTTTACGCCACTGCTGGGTAGGCTTTCTGATCGTGTCGGGCGTCGCCCTGTTTTACTGTTCAGCGTAATTTGTACGGCACTGGCTTTTTTGTGTTTAGGATTTGCGAAATCCTTGTGGATGTTGCTGGCAGCACGTCTCTTTGATGGAGCAACAGGCGGAAATATTTCGACCGCACAAGCCTATATCGCAGACGTGACAACACCCGAAAATCGAGCTAAGGGAATGGGATTGATTGGAGCAGGTTTCGGCTTGGGATTTATTTTAGGGCCAGGTCTGGGAGCTTTGTTAAGTAAGCATTATGGGATGAGTATTCCATTTTTCTTTGCCGCTGCTTTAGCTTTCACAAATTCGATTTTAATTTATTTTTTCTTACCGGAATCACTGAAAGATAAGCGTGAAACGTCTTTGAATTTGGGCGATCATTTTCGTGATATTGGACGTTCTCTGGGCAATTCAGCTCTGCGGTATCCGGTCTTGATTTTATTTATTGGTACGTTAGCCTTTGGAGTTTTTCAACCATTATTTCCGCTCTTTGCGAAAGTGCAATACGGCTACGATCAAAGTCACGTTGGATATTTGTTTGTTTTCAGCGGGCTGATTGGCGTCATTATTCAGGGGGGCTTGCTGGGAAGGTTAACGAAACAGTTTTCTGAAATTACGCTGTTACTGGGTGGGCAGGCGATGCTTGTCGCAGCTTATTTATTATTACCCTTTACCACTCCACTCTTGTCGTTATTGACAGTTATGGGAATGTTATCAGTCGGCACAGGATTTACCAGTAGCCTGCTTCCGACGCTGGTTTCCAAGCGCGCCGCCTCGAATGAACAGGGAAGCGTCTTAGGTATGACGCAAGCTGCCGGAAGTTTAGCACGTGCGATTGGCCCGATTTTAGGCGGATTGATGATTGCCTACACGGGAAGGCTGACGCCTTTTATTGTTTGCGGATTGCTGACGGCGGTGGCTTTGGGATTATCGTCGTCGCGTCTGAAGTAAAATTATTGAAGCGTGCGATCAATCGTATCAAGCGAGGAACTGACTTTGGTCAGAATACCCTGAATACTGGTTCCCACGCCGGTTAAATACGCTACGACTACCGCCCCAATAATGGCGCAGAGAAGAGAGTATTCAACTAAATCTTGACCGCGCTCGTCGGAGAGGAACGCACGGGTCTTATTTAACATATCAACGCCCTTTGTTAAGGCTTGAAATCAACTTGCAGGATTCCGGCGCTTTCCAGCAGAGGATGTTTTCAACGTTAGATCAATCTTAGCTGTAAAAATTCAACAGTTGAATAAAACACCTAATTCATCAAGGTTTTCGGTTTGGGCACGAAAATAATTAATTATACTACCTTCTTTGGCAGTATCGGAACAGTCCAATGTGAGTATAGAAGGGGGTGGATTTGATAAATATAAAAGATCAAAGTAATTTCAAAACTGACCAGTCAAGCCAACCAATCAGATAAAATTACTGCGAGGGATTATCAATCGGACTTTTGAGACTATGCTCAATTCTTAATATAACAGGAAAAACGTTACATTGTAAAGTTAAATTGCGTGTAACAGCTTCAACTTTTAAGCGAATAAGAATTTGATAAGACAGGCTCGAGTAAGGTAAACCTTTCACCTTCGACCATTGGTCCGGTTGTCTCAAATATTTTCAGCAAGCGCGGGTCTGCCAAAAATGTTCGCCATCTCTCCTCGAATTCAGTCATCGAAGCGAATTCCCACAGCTCCATATATTCACCAACTTCGCCGACTACGGTGCGAAATATTCCTTGAAAATTTAATCCGTATTCACGAATTAAGGGGATGATTTGAGCCTCGAACACACACTCGAATTCAGGCATATGATGAGCGCGCAGGCGATAACTAATTCTTAACAAGAGCATGATTATTGTTCTTTAATTGTGAAATCATCGAACCAGAGATAACCCTTTGATGGTTCATCGTAGCCATTTTTGGGAATCCGCTGAATTTGTAATAGAACCGTGCTCGAAGTAGGCGCTGTGAACTCAAAGCCAATAGGTTGCCATCCAGCATGCGTTCCTTCGGGAATTGGTTCGGAAGCCGCGATCACATTCTTCGAACTCAAATCGGTGATGGCAATACGCGGCCCCATTGGCGTCGTCAAATCTCGCGTTTTATATTGACACTCCAAACGGTAATGTTTACCTGGTTTCAGCATCAGGATTTGCTTGATTTCACCATCAATCCGCGCTGTATCTTTTCCCAGAAAATAGATGCGCAAAGAATTTGCGCCGGTTTTTCCTTCTTGCGGATCAATCACTGTACGGGCAAAAAAATTATCTTTCAGCATCCAATCAAACTGTGCCAGTGACAGTGAAATCGGAGTTTCAAAACTATCATTCCAGATGATTGGTTGTGGCTTGGTAGTATCAGTGGTCAGCAATTCTCCCCACAACTCACGCGCCAGCATTAACTGATTGGCATTCACCAATTCGTTAATGATCAACGCACTTTCAGGCTCGGTGCGTCTTGCTTCACGATCTACCCGACGAAAAATCATTGCGGCTTCATTGAATTTCGTTTGTCTGGCTAAATACTGCGCCAGCATTAATTGTGCTTTGGGCGAAGAATTTGTAATGCCAACCAGCGAAGGAATGTCGCCATTGGAAACGTTCCAGATCAAGTCGTAACAATTGGGAAGCACTGATAAGTTTTTATTCGTCGCAAAGCGAAAGTAATCCAGCGATTCTTTAATTTTATTTTGTCGGAGCAAATTATTTGCCAGTCGCCAATTCGTTTCAATGTAATTCGGAGCCAATGATAAGGCTTCGCGGTAGGATTTTTCTGCATCTTCTTTATGACCTTGTGACTCCAGAATTGAAGCCAGCATGAGATGATAATTGTATTCACGCGGCATTAATTCAACGGCTTGTCGAATGTGGGATTCGGCTTTGCTCAGGTCGCGTGAAATTCCCTGCATTTCTCCGGCGGCAATCCGTGCATGAATACGAGGTGAATTTGGCAGGTAATTAGCTCCCGCATAAAGTGCACTCAACGGGATCGGAAACCGATCATCGGTCAATCCGTAAGTCACGGTATACCAAGCTGCGCAAAATAACAGCGCGACAAAAAGAACCAATGAAATTAGTGCTGCGGTGAACTTGGCAGAAATTGTGTTAAGAGCGAATTGTAAAATCATTGCGCGTGAATTTGATGCAAAGCTTGTGATAGAAACCCTAAACCGATTTCGACATCGGCAGGTTGAACTGCGAATCCTAACCTGAAATGCCGTGCATCTTCAAAGAATTTACCGGGGACAATCGAAGTTTCATAGCTTCGCAGTAAATCATGCAACGGCTCAGAATCGTTCTTGGCTTTCAGACGCGGAAACACAATCATTGTATGTTTCGGTAAAACGTAATCAAGAAATTCTTCATGAGCGCTTAAAAACTTTCGGATCAATTGTTGATTTGGTTCAATGATAGAGCGGGTTCGCGCTATTAATTTATCCGCTTGTCGAAACGCTGCCAGTGCTAAAGTATCGCTTGGCACTGAACCTACTGCACCGAATAAATCATTAAGCCTGCGCATTCGCTCGGCTAAAGTTGGTTCGCATAAAATCCAGCCGCAGCGCAATCCGCTTAATCCATAAGCCTTGGTCAAACTGCTGGTCGTAATGAAATGATTGCCTAGTTTCAAAGCAACTGGCGTGGCCTCTTCAAATAAAATATCGCGGTAAACTTCGTCTACTAAAATATAAGCGCCGACGCTCGCAGCCAAGGTTCCCAATTGCGCCATCGTACTAGAATCAATATTGACGCCACTCGGATTGTGCGGATTGGAAATCACAATGAGCTTTGTTTTCAGTGTGATGATTGACTTCAGTTCGTCGAGATCAAGCTGAAAACCATTCTCGAATTTCCGCGCAAAGCGTTTGATCTTCGCGCCTAAATATTCCGCCGCCCCAAGAAATGGATCGTAGGTTGGTTGCTCAATTAAAACTTCATCGCCGCGTTCAATGAGCGTTGCCATCGCCAGAAAATTCGCCATCGAAGTGCCTTGCGAGGTGACAATATTTTCAGGCGCAACATCGTATCGTGCTGCAATCATTTCCTTGATCGGCGCGTAGCCTTCGTGGTTCTGCCCATTCACCGCCACGTCGTCCATCGTAATCGTCAGATCATTCAAGTCGCAGCTGAGAATTCCACTGTTCGCTAAATTATATTTTGCTCCGGCGTGATATTTCGCCCAAGTCATGTAAACACTATTTTTCATATTGTTACTTCTTTTTCCAAAGAAAAAATACTGGTACTCCAACCGCGATAATGACTGCGCCAATCACCGCATTTGTTGTATCTGCGATGAAGGTATTCACAACAATTCCTAACCCCGCAATGATAAATAAAATTGGCGTCAATGGATAAAGCGGCGTTTTACATGGTCGCGGCGCATCCGGTAATTTTTTGCGAAAGACGATCAACGCCAAGCCTGCCAGGGCAAAGAAAATCCAATCGGCGAAAACGGCGTAGCCTACAAGTTTGTCGTAAGTATTCGACAACGCAAACAGTGAAGCCAATAATCCCTGCAATAAAATCGCATTCGTAGGCGCTTGAAAGCGCGGACTGATTTTAGCGATTGATTTGAAAAATAATCCATCCGCCGCCATCGCGTAATATACACGCGGAGCTGACAGCATCGCTAAATTCAAAAATCCAAAGGAAGAAATAACGATCAGCAGCGTGATGATATTTGATCCCCAGGTTCCAAGCAGTTTTCCCGCCACGTCTGCGGCAGGAGTTCTAGTCGCCGCGAGCGCAGGCGCGGACAAAACATGAACGTAAGCAATATTTGCGCCGACGTAAACTACGATGACGCAGATAACTCCGATCATAATGGCACGCGGCAAATTGTGGAGCGGGTCTTTCACTTCTTCGGCGACAAAGTTCAAATTCTGCCAGCCACCGTAAGAAAACATCACTGGAACTAATCCGGCAAAAAATGCGGAGAGCAACGAAAAGCCCTTTAAATCAGGCGATGTCAGAGGCTCGAACGAGATGCCGGATTTTTTCGTCAGCAAAAAAGCAGTAACAACCAACGCTGCAATCGCAATTGTTTTGCCAAACGTGATGACGTTGATAAGCATCGCGCCGGGTTTTATTCCGAGCGCATGAAATAAGGCGAGCGCCACCAGAATCGCTACCGCGAGCGGCGTAATAATCGTTTCAGACAAATTCAACAAGCGCACCAAATATTGCGCAAAGGCAACCGCGACGGCGGCGGTCGCTCCTGATTGAATGATGAAGAGCAGCGACCATCCGTGCAGAAAAGCTACCAGTGGATGAAAGGCTTCGCGGAAAAAAGCGTACTGCCCGCCAACTTTCGGCATGACCGTGCTGAGTTCGGCAAAGACAAATGCGCCAGCTAAAGCGATGGCTCCACCTGCAATCCAGACCGCCAGAATCCAGAATGAAGTGTGAACTTTTTGCGCGACAATAAAAGGATTGATGAAAATTCCTGTCCCGATGATGCCACTGATGACAATCATCGTAGCGTCAAAAAGATTCAGGCGACGGGCAAGTTGTGAGATTGAATTATCAGGCATAAGCCCTCAATAAGTGCGATCAGGAGTGGCCGCGAATTACGCGAATTTGCACGAATATTTTTTTGACAGGATTGACAAGATTTACTGCAAGATTTTCAAGTAATTTTTCTTACAAGCGATAGTATCTAAACTTGTAAATCCTGAAAAAAATCTTGTTCATCTTGTCTAGTCTTATTCGTGAAAATTCGTGTAATTCGCGGCTAAAATTATTTTCTCGCTTCTCGAATGACAGCGATCATTTGCTCATGTACGAGAGCGTTTGAGCACAAAGCATCAGGCACAAACAAATCAAATTTACTGCCATCTGTTTTGGTAACTTTTCCGCCGGCTTCTTCGACGATTAACTGTGCGGCGGCGGCGTCCCAGGCGTGCAAGCCCCATTCCCAGAATCCTTCAAAGCGTCCACTCGCAACGTAGCACATATCCAATGCCGCCGAGCCTAACCTTCTGACTCCCTGTGAGTGTGAAAGAAACGCTTCCCACGCTGGGGTATAAACATTCATCCGTTCGCGGACATCGTAGGGAAAGCCTGTGACCAGCAATGATTGTTCAAGTTGAGCAATGCTCGACACAGAAATCTTTGCCCCATTCATCGTCGCCCCGGAGCCGCGTTCGGCAGCAAATAATTCATTACGGGAACAATCGAAAACAACTCCAACAATGATTTCACCTTTGTACTCCAACGCTATTGAAACGGCGTAGCAGGGAAGCCCATGCGCAAAATTTGTAGTGCCGTCCAATGGATCAATAATCCAGCGATAATCACCCGAAGCATGCGCACTGGCTCCGCTTTCTTCCGCCAGAATTTGATGATCGGGATACTGCGCCGAAATCAATTCTTTGATGTGTTTTTCAGCCGCCAAATCAGCTTCGGTGACAATATCAATGCGGCCTTTGTGCGTGATTTCAAAACGTCGTGCCGCAAAATCCTGAATGATGGCTCCGGCTTCGCGGGCGGCTTGGATGGCAAAATTAATCATAGGTCAGTTCGCAGTAGGGAGTTCGCAGTTCGCAGCAAATACAGTTCGCAGCTTTAGTTCGCAGTGAAAACAGTTCACAGGATTCTTACTGCGAACGACTCCTGCTGCGAACTGCGAACTTTTCTTACTCAAGCTCCTTATTTAGCGCATTCAATTCGCTTTGTAATTTAGTGATGGAGGCGCGGAGTGGTTCTAAATGTGGCTTGGCTTGCGCGTTGGATTCCAAACGATTCAGCTCAGTTTTTAAGCGCGAAAGCTCACCTTCGATTTCTCCCGTCAGAAGCGTCGGTTGGCTGTAAGAATCAATGACTTCCTTTGCGGCATCGAAGTAATCTTCGTCCACATAAAACTGGTAAGGCTGACAACCTGTGATGGCAGCGGCATGTCCGCCTAAAACAATGGTTGGAATATGTTGCTCATCCAACAAGCGGCGCAGAGACAAAGCCTGCGGTTGATCCATCAAGGTAATCAACAATTGGAGGGCGGTTTCTTCGTATTCTTCTTCGTTACTTGGCATCGTGATAGCTCCTGAAATTTTGATAGCAAAAGAGGCGCGGAATATATCACGGGAAGAGGAAGAGATTAAGCAAAGTTATGGGAATTTTAGAATGAATTTAGACAGGATGAACAAGATGGACAGGATTAAGAAGATGAAGCAAGACGGAAAATTTGTCAGGTGAGTTATTCCTGTCAATCCTGAAAATCTTGTTCATCCTGTCCAAAAAAATAAAAAGATTACTCACTAACGTGGAGCCTTAACCGATAATTTGAGAAGAACTTCATCACGAATCAAATCATCCGCTTTGCCTGGATACACCAGCCCAAAATCTTTGCGGTTGACCGCGAATTCACTGACGACAGAAACCGCATTGGCTTCAGCTTTAATCGTCGCTGGAAAGGTCAACGTTTTCTTGAAGCCGTGTAAATCCAAAGTCCCTGTCACGGTATGCGTCGCGCCTTTTTCTCCGCCAGATTTAATTTCACTGGAAGTAAATGTAGTTTTTGGAAATTTGGCGACATCAAAGAAATCTGCCGATTTCAGATGCTCTGTCAGCTTGCCGATTTTTGCTTCGACAGAATTCAAATCAATTTCTACACGGACGCTGCTTTGATCGGGCTTGCCTTCGACCAAATCAATCGTGCCGGAAAATTTCTTAAACGAACAATTTTCAATGCCTGTAACTTTGGAACCAATAAATTCAATGCTGGAATTTTCAGCCGTGAAAGGAAGTGCCGTTCCTTTGATCGGGGTACTGACAGCCGGAGTCGAAGCCTCAGAAACTAAGGCTTTGGGCGCATTGTCCGCCGGGTTGGAGCAGGCAGAAAATAGTACGAGACAAAAAACAAACGGAATTATTAAACGATTCATGAATCCTCCTGTGAATTTTAAAGGAGACAAGTATACGCTCAGGTTGGGCGAATCTTAAAATCCAAGCTTATTTTTCAATTCGCGGACGCGGTCACGGGCGACGATTAATTCTGTTTTATTGGTATTTTTGAGGCGCACCATCAATCTTCCGCCAAACCACATATGCACTTCGTCAACGTAATCAGTATTGAGCAGCATGGCGCGATGAATGCGGGTGAAATTTTGTGGATCAAGTTCCTGTTCAAGCTGCACAATCGTGCGGTCAATCACGAAATTCGTTTCAGCGGTTGCGGCGTAGGTTAATTTATCCTGCGCGAAAAAATGAGTAATTTTTTCCAGCTCAATAAATCTGATGCGTTCGCCGAGGCGCGAAGCAATTTTGGTGGGAAAATTTTTGGGCTGTCCGCGCAAGGCAGCGGCCAGTTGCTCAGCAATCTGGCGATAATCGGTCTCAATTGGCTTCTCAGATTTTTTTTCAATACGGCACAAAGCACGATCCAGTTGCGCCATTTCAATTGGCTTGAGCAGGTAATCAATCGAGTTCACTTCAAAGGCTTTAAGCGCGTATTCGTCATACGCCGTCGTGAAAATAATCGCAGGCTGCCAGTGGAGTTTTGACAGCAACTCAAAGCCATTCAGCACCGGCATTTGAATATCGAGAAACAGGGCGTCTATTTTTTCAGAGTCGTTGGCTAAGGTTTCGAGCGCGGCAACGGGATCGGTTTCGTGACCAATGATTTCAACTCGCTGCGAATCGTTGAGCAGGCGGCTCAAGCGACGAATCGCCAGTTCTTCATCGTCAATCAAAAATACGCGTGGCAATTGGTGATCGCTTATCATTGCAAAACCTCTGACGATTCGGGGAGTGAAATAGACACGACGGTGAAATTATTCTGGCGGCTGATGTTGAGCTGGGCACGGTCTTCGTAGAGTGTTTGCAAACGAGCTTGTAAATTATCCAGACCGTGACCTTCAATAATTTGATCCGGTGTAAATCCGCAGCCGTTGTCCAGAACTTCAAGTTTAATAAAGCCCTTGTCCTGACTGGCGCGAATTAGAATTTCTCCACCTTCGCGTGAAGTGGACACGCAATACTTAACACAATTTTCTGCTAGCGTTTGTAAGGCAAAAGGCGGAACCTGAAAGCCATATAAGTTAGTCGGGACTTCAATTGCAAACTTCAATCGCTGACCGAAGCGGACTTGTTCAATTTCTAAATAATCGCGCAGAATTTTGATTTCATCGCGGAGTGAAATCGTCGCGCTCTGATTGGAATCCAGTGAAAATCGCAACAGTGAAGCCAGTCGCTCGACCATTCGCTCAGCACCAGCGGCATCTTCAGGAATTAACGCCGAAATCGAATTCAATGTATTGAAAAGAAAATGTGGACGGACACGCGATTCCAGCGAAGTCAGTTGTGCCGAAAGCGCCAGTTTGCGAGCGCGTTCTTCTTCCAATTGTTTGGTGCGTAGCTCTAAAGAAGTTTGCTGGAGTTGGACTTTTAATGATTCATACAAAAAGAAACTGACGCCGAAAATCATTGAAAGGATCAACGAAAACCGCATTCCTACCATCATGTTTTGCCTGTATTCTTCTAAAGATATTCCTCTGAAACAGCCCAGAATAAAATCTCCGGTCAGGGTTCCGATGACGGCTGAAACAAGGACAGTCAGGAAGAGTAAAAACCAATTAAGCGGAAATGTCTGGCGGGAAATTCGGGCGGAAAAAAGATGGAAAGAATAAAAAAACTCCAACCCGATACAAGTGCAATAAATCAGTGCATGCAAGAAACAGGTGGAAAATGCCACTTCTTTTTTAAAGGTTGGCATCATCCAATACTTGAGCAATGAGGAAGCCAGCGTTGCTGTCAAAATCAGCGTCACTCTGGCTCCCCATCGTTCCGTCAGATTTTTCCCGAACACACAAGGACAAGTGATATTGCTGAGCGGCGACCAGTGCGCTACTTGATGATCCGATAATGAGTGAGTACTTTCGTGCATACGGTTAAGGATAAGCAGATCAGTGCAAAATTGCTATCATTTTCAAAGCCTGACTGAATATTCGATTCCGGCTCCGAGCGGCAGGGTGACGGAATCAAAGCCGTTGCCTGCGTTCTGCACAAATGCCACATAAGGCGCGAGCGCTTTTGGAAAAGTTTTGATATTGTCCGCCAGCACGACTGCATTAGGGCGCAAGCAAGGCGCGAGTATTTTCAGCATTGGCAGGTATAAATCTTTCCATCCGTCCAGCAAAACCAGATCAACAGCATCGCCCGGATCACGCAATGATTCCTGCGCATCGCCGGGACGAATCTCAACATAATTTGATAATCCGGCGGTGGCAATATTTTCGTTCGCCTGCATTAATTTGCCCGGTTCGATTTCAGAGCCGATCACAATGCCGCCGCCATTATCGCGTACCGCCGCCGCCAGATAAATCGTCGAAATCCCGAACGAAGTCCCAAATTCTACGATGCGACGCGCACCAATCGCACGCGCTGTTAGATAAGCAAATTTTCCCGATTCCGGCGAAAGTGGAATAAATAATTCCTTGAAGCGAGCGGCTTCTTCTGCGACGGAAGGTTTACGGCGCAGGATTTTATCAACCCCCATCGCCATCACAGGTTTGAGGAAAGCAGCTTTCTGATGATCGGCTTGCGCGTGCAGTCGTTGCAGCACACTGATGATTTTTGGATCGTGCAGTGAACTGTAATCAGCCGGAATCCTGGCTGTGATGGAAGGGGAATTGGTCATAATAAAACTATTCTGGACACGATCTCAAATTGGGCTTTTCAACGCAAAGGATCAAAGGGGCAAAGGGTTAAAGAGATGGTCTGAATTGATGTTCCCTGACCCCTTGCCACTTTGTCCCTTTGCGGTAAATTTTCTGCTCTATCCGTCTACTTTTTTTCCAGCTTAAGAACCTGCTCAATAATGTTTTTCAAATCCGGTCGCAATTTGACGCTGGCAGCAAAATCTTTTTCCGCTTCGTGGCGGTTTCCTTGTTCTAATCGGGCGATGCCGCGATTCAAATAAGCACGGGCAAATTTGGGGTCAATTTTCAAGGCTTGATCGTAATCGCTAATCGCCCCGGTCACATCATTTTTCAAATGTCGAATGACACCGCGATCATTAGATGCCATCGCCAGATGTGGATTTAATTTGATAGCGAGATTTAAATCCTGAATCGCTTCGTCATATTTTTTTTGCAGATACAAGACAGCAGCGCGATTGTTGTAGGCGTCCGCCGCTTGCGGATCAAGTTTCAGCGCCTGATTAAAATCTGAAATGGCAGATTCAAGCTCGCCCTGATTTCGCTTGGAAATGCCACGATTGAGCCAGGCTTCAACGTAGTTCGGATTCAATTCAAGCGCGTGATTGAAATCATTATTGGCGGCTTCAAAATTACTATTTTTAAGGTTCACAATGCCGCGATGACAATAAGCGACAGCGGCTTTCGGGTCAGAGGCAATCGCCAAATCAAAGTCAGATTTTGCAAGCTCTGACTCACCTTTCGACATCCATTTGATGCCGCGCTCCAGATATGAATTAGAGGTTGCTTCGCGTGAAACCTGCGCCGATGCCG
>JAYVRW010000245.1:0-4631 GCA_043775925.1 Blastocatellia bacterium | reverse complement strand
GGCGGAAGAAGTTGTACGGCTTCGGCGTTGGCTTCAATCTTCCAATCAACCGGATATTGAAAAGTGAAGCCTTGCGGATGCTGATAGTTTTTTCGTGTAGGCGCAGGCGTCGGGCGTGATTGCGGTTGCGCAAAAGTGGTAGTCGTTACAATCAAAAGACAAAAAATAATTCGTAACACGGACATCGGAGCTTTTCCTTCAGCATTAGAGGGGAATGAACGTTAGTAGTTATGAATCAAACAGGCTGGCTTGATCGTTATTTTCAGCCTCGTATTCAGGCGGCGTCCAGAGATATTTTTCAATTTTGCAACGCCCCTTGTCACTGAAAACGATGCCTTCAGTTTCAAGTAATCTTTGCTGTAAATCGGGCGGCGAAGTCACTCCCGCTGTCGAGCATCCGCCTTGTGAATTAATGACGCGATGCCACGGAATATTGCGATCATCTTTAGGTGTCGCATACATAATATTTCCGATAGCGCGCGCGTCGTAGCCGACACCTAAAACTCGTGCGACCAGTCCATAGCTCATCACACGACCAACGGGAATTTGCAGGACTAATTCATACGCCCGTTCACGAAAGCTGGGATCGTCTTTCGGGCGCAGTGGATTCGCGTTAAGAATGGTCTTGGTCATCGTTGATGAAAGAGAGGAATTAGACAGGATGAACAAGATTTGCTCAGGATTTACAAAAACTCATCGAATGGCAATTCAAGCTTCTGTCAATCTTATTAATAAATCTTGTTCATCCTGTCTAAAAATCATTTAGCTAAACAGCGGCGGACATTCGCAGCCTAGAATACGCAAATAAGTGTAAAGCTGACCACGATGATGAATTTCGTGCTCCAGCATGACAGTCAAAAGAAAGGCACGCGGCATGGCTTTTTCTGGGCCGAACGGCGCTACCATATCGCCCATTTGTTCGGCAGTCAGTGACGCGACTTTGGCGACGCTTTCTTCGTGGGATTTATCGAATGCAGCGAGAAGTTCTTCGGTGTTGTTGATAGCAGTTGGCAATTTATCTTTATCAAATCCACCTGTCACGGCTGAATCGGCAAAGAGCGTTTCCGCAATGTAGAGATGGTTCATTAATTCGCCGAGCGGCATTCCGGTTTCGCTGGGCTTCCAATCATATTTGTCAGTCGGCGCAGATTTCATCAACCGTGCGCTCTGTTTGTGGACGCGATGCCAATTGGCGATCAATGGATCAAGATGTGTTGCAGTTGCAGACATGAATTTTCCTTTCGTTAGTAAAAAACGTAAATAAATGGATTGGCGACGGCGAGGATTATAACGCCGAAGTGAATGGTTGGCGATGGCTTGCGTCAGTCTTCAAGCTGTTTTCCGCGTGTTTCCGGCAAGGTCAACATCAGCGCAGCTCCTGCTAACAGGAACAACGAAGTCACACCGAGTGCGCTCCCTACGCCTTTTCGCTCTGCGATAGCTCCGACTAACCACGGAGCTGTCGCACTTGCTGCACGTCCAATGTTGTAGATTACACCCAATGCTGTAGCTCTGATTCGCTGCGGAAATAATTCAGAAACCATTGCGCCGAAAATTCCAAAATATCCTGATCCGAAAAATCCCAGTACTGGTCCCAGCGTCATCAACACGCTTTGGTTCGTAGCATTCAATCCATAAATCGGAGTGACGACAGCCGTGATGAGCAAATACAAAATGAACGCAGGCTTGCGTCCCAGCCAATCGGCGATGACGCCAAAACTTAAATATCCGAGGAACGCGCCAATTTGCACGGGGATAATCCACCACGTACTTTTCACGATGCTCATTCCTGCGCCGCCTTTTTCAACGGGCAAAGCCAGAAATCCGGGCAGCCACGTAAACACTCCCCAATAAGCAATGAGGACGCAAATCGCGACGCCGCCTGCACGCAACGTGAACTTGCGAAATTCAGGGCTGAAAACTTCAAAGGGTGATGCCGGATTTTGTTTTTGCTCTTCGCTCAATGTTTCTGGTACGTGACGCCGTATCCATAAAATTAAGAGCGCTGGAAAAAGCCCAATCACAAAAAGCAATCGCCAGTTTGGTAAAAATGCCGCCGCCAGCAGTGCCGCTAAAATGTAGCCAATTGCCCAGCCGGATTGCATAATGGCAATCGCTCTGCCGCGAATTTCAGCGGGCCAGGTTTCGGCGACCAATGCCGCACCGCACGCCCATTCGCCGCCCATGCCGAAGCCTAATAATCCGCGCCAGAAAATTAATTGTGCCAGTGGAGAAATTGGAATCAAGCCGACGGTTGCCGTGCCTGCACTGGCTAATGAATACAGCAGGAGTGTGAATGAAAGCGCAGTTTTTCGTCCGATGCGATCCGCTAAAATTCCAAATCCGATGCCACCAACCGCAGCGGTCAAAAGCGTAGCCGAGGCGACGCTGCCCGCCTGTGTACTGCTCAAACTGAATTCACGCATCAATGTTGTAAGCGCGAATGAATAGAGCATGGCGTCCATCGCATCAAGCATCCATCCAGCTTGCGCGGCGAATAAGGTATTCCATTGACTACGGGAAATTGTGGAAAGGGAAATGCGAGAAGGATGAAGGCAGGGCGTAGTTTGATCCATCATTTTTTCTGAGGATTCATTTCAACTCTGATAATTGAAATTTTACCGGAAGGGAGAAAATATTTTTTCTCAAATGATTCAAAACCTGAAGCAATGATCAAAACGGAATGAATGCCGCTGCTTAGTTGAATGGTGCGTGGTGCTGTTCCACTGTAAGAACCGTCAACATAAAGTCTGGCTCCGGGAACTGTACATTCAATTGTGACTTCGCTAATGCTTCGCGCATTGGCTAAATCTCCAGTGATTTCTGCTGTTGTAATTCCTGATGGAAGTGCAGGAGGTGGAGCAGCAGGCGCAGGCTGAACGGGTTCTGGTTTAATAATTAATTTGTTATCTGGATTCAGCGTCGTGACATCTATGGCGGATGAAAGCAGGCGATTGATGCTTTGTAAATTCAAATCCTGCGTCCCGATTTCACGCGAGAAGCGCAGCATTAATCTGGGATCAGGTAGAGCTTTTTTCCGTTCAGCTAATTTCATAGCTGCGACGGAAGGACGCGCACTTGCCTCGGAGCCAAATTCTCCGACTGGTTGGACTGATAAAGGCGATGAATCTTCATTCCGGCTATCGTTATTGAAATGAACTTCGATCACTCTGTTTTTAAAGCGCAGTTCCCTGATTAAGACTAATTCTCCCGGCTGAACTGCTGCCTGTAAGTTGGCAAGCGGTTGCGCTTTGAGCTGTCCGTCAAGAATTTCCAAGCCTTGTTCATTTGCTGGAATAACGACTTTGGCACGGACAGGTTTACCACTGTAATAATCGTTCAGGAGCGATTTCAAATCAGCGTCAATATTTTTATCAGTGACGGTACGTTTGTGCTCAGGTTGCGCCAAAGAAATGAATGAAAAAACAATGGTAATGAGGAAAGCAGAAAAGACCCACGTCAAACCGCTTCGTTTTGATGGAAGCTTAATCATAGCTGAGTACGTGGGGCAAAAAATCTGTAAAACAAAACAGGTAAGCGTCAGTCAGTTTTTCGACTTTCTGACGCTTACTAATCCGATGAACCTAGTTAGGCTTAACAACCGTGAACGCTTCTTTGCGCGTAAATGTTTTGAGTGCGACATTGTCCGTAACTTTGACGGCAATATCGTAAGAACCGGGTTTCAAGTCCTTGAGTGAAATCAACCGCGCCAGCGTAATTTGCTGGCTGGTCAGACTGCTCATGCCTGATTTTCCATCTTCCTTGAAGGTACTAAGAATTTCTTTTTCTTTGCCGGAAGGTGTAATCACATATTCAATATCTACGCTGGGACGCAGCGTTGCTTGATCAATTTGCACGTTGTAAACCTGCATATAAACGCCGAGCGTTTGATCGGCTTTATATTCAGCCGTAGCGTTCGGAATCACTTTCATCTGACCGCGCACAAAAGGTCCGGTCGCCAAACGTCCATTCAGCGATTCGATCCGTGACGCCAGCAGCAATGTTGAAGACGATAGTTCCCCTTCACCGTAATTGGGAACTTTAAAGCCTAAATGTTTGATGTCCGTGCGTCCGCTGTTCACGTCACGCACAATCAAATCCACTTTGTAATTGCCGGGAGGCAGAATCAAATCCTTGTTGTACACGGATTTTAATTTCTGTCCGGCGTCTAATTGTTCAGGCAGGTAACTGGATGTCACGACATCCTCAAACAATCCAACGCGACGACCAGAAACATTTGTGATACGAGCATGAATGTTCGCCGCTGCCTGTTGCAATCCGCCGACCGATTTATACACCAGATCGGTGTTATCAAGTTGCAGCGTAAACGAAGTCAAAACTGCGCTTTCAGTCACGCGAGCGTAGTTGATCGCCATCCCGGTTGACAGCACATCTACGTTGATTTTCGGATCATCTGAAAACGCGAGGTTGGCTTCGAGGTCTTTAAATTTAACCTTCGGAGCGCGTTGCAGGGCAACATATTGCGCTAAACGCTCAAATGGTTGATCTTTGGCGCGTTGACCGAAAAGTTGTCCGCTGCCGCCTTGATTGTTGCTGCTGTATCCGGCAATGCGGTCTGCTTTTGAAGACAACCCTAATTCTTCAGACATTGTCAGTCCAGCATTCGGAAC